>JAZFSW010000497.1:0-10211 GCA_036446375.1 Desulfobacterales bacterium
CCTGTATATCGCCGGGTCATAGAGAAAGGGAGATGCCGCTGTGTCGAAGTAGACATTTTTCAGGTGGTCTTTCATTTCTTTCTTCAATAGATTGAAAAAGAAGATGCCGCCCCCCCAGTGTGCCAGAATGATCGTATTGTCCGGAAATTTCTTCGGGATGGAATCGATCTGGTCCAGGGTCATATCGGCTTTACCCGGATATGAATGACCGACAGGTTCATTGGTGTGAACCAGCAGGGGCAGATCCTTTTCCCTCAACATACCCATGATCGGTTCAAGACGTTTCAACAGCGTTTCATCGATTACCGATTGATACATCGCAAGCTCGCCGATACCGGATAAGCCGTTGTCAATACACCTCTCAGCTTCGGTGGCCGCATGCGGACTCAGGGGATCGAAACAGCCCATGCCGATGAGCCGTTTGGGATATCGGGCAATCGCATCGAGGATATAGTCATTATGCATCCTATAGGCGTCGGCATCGTGCCAGGGGAACCCAAACACCACAGACATGTCAATATGTTGCTCATCCATGGCATCGATAATCGCCGCGGCACCTACAAGTTCTGACCCGGACGCGCTGTAAAGAAGCTCAAATGCCGATTCGGCGTGGAAATGCGCCTCTCTGTCTTCACGTATTGTTCTAGGGAATATATGGGCGTGACTATCGATAATCATTTGTGCGCCTCCATCGGAATTGTCGGGGGTGTCGAACAATCAGCGGCCAAGAATCAATCCGCTATTGACTGTGACTGTGATTCTTATACTATATGCGACATACTTTCAACAAGCGGTCGTCCCAGGGCATCGGTAGGATACTCATGTTTCTGATAGCCGGTATCTCGCATAGAGCTAAAGCCATAGAAGAGGCCCCCCGGTTGTGCCCCGACTGCGGTTTGGCGCAGGCATACCTGAAACGGGTTGATCAGTATGTCACCCTCTTTTTCATCCCCATCCTCAGAGTCAAAAAGGGAGAGCCGTTTCTGACATGCGTGAAGTGCCAGCGGGATCTGGAGGACAATGGCAAATCACCGTATCATGCCACCCATCCTCAACAGCCATGCAAATACTGCGGAAACGCCCTGGAAAGCACATTTTCATTCTGCCCGAACTGCGGAAGACAGACGGGGAACAGGTAGATGATGGGTACGTATTTGCCACGTGATAATGCGGGGCCATGTGAGCGGCATGTCGTTCTCGTTGAACCGGAAATCCACTGGAACACAGGCAATGCCGGACGAACCTGTCTCGGCGCCGGCGCAACGCTCCACCTGATAAAGCCCCTGGGTTTCTCCCTCGAAAGCCGGGAGGTTAAACGCGCCGGCCTGGATTACTGGCCGCGGGTGCAGCTGTCTGTCTGGGATAGCTTTGGTGATCTTGAAAAAACAATGAAACCCCGGAAAGAAGAGGTGGCATTATTGACCAAGAAAGGAGAACACTCCCTCTGGTCCCTACCCTCTCCCGAGCGCTTATTCCTCATTTTCGGTTCGGAAACCTATGGATTGCCCGAAGATATTCTATCCGCCTATGGCGATGCCACCTATCGAATCCCCATCTCAAATGAGATTCGGTCATTGAATCTGTCCACAGCTGTCGGTATCGCATTATACGAAAGCCTGCGTCACAACCATTTGAAACAATAGGACCAACAACACCCATGGCAAAATAGATAGAAAGAAAGTTCCAGATAACATCGGATGAATTGCGATTGCAGGCAAAGGGTTCTTCCTGCCGGCAGGGATACCTGAATCTGGATAAGGACCGCACAGTCCGGGTGCGTACCATAGATGAAATGGGGTTTATTACCATCAAGGGAATTTCAAAAGGTGCTGTAAGGGATGAGTTCGAATACGAAATTCCGCTTGCCGATGCAGACGCCCTCCTCAGCACATTGTGCCACCAACCGATTATAGAAAAGACACGATATCGGATTGCATATGAGGGATTCACATGGGAGGTGGATGCATTTGCCGGTGCCAACCAGGGCCTGATCATCGCTGAGATCGAACTGGAGCAGGAAGATCAGTCCTTTGAAAAGCCAGCCTGGATTGGTGATGAGGTAACCGGAGTATCGAAATATTATAATGTGAATCTGGTTGCGCGGCCGTTCTCCAAATGGGAGAAGCCGGGATGAAGGCACCAGAGAATCAGCAGGAAACGATAGGTGAAAACGCAGGACAGGACTGGAGCATTGGCGCACCTGAAACAGTTCCACATTGAAGGGAGGATGAAATGGCCGTTCAAATATCACCGTTGGTTCACATCGAAATTGTCGTTCATGATGCGGAAAAAGCGTATCAGTTTCTGCATGATGCCATGGGAGCTGAAAAGGTGCAGGAAGAATTCGCTGCATTTCTGGACGGGGAAATGGCAAGGGTAATTCACGTCGGTCTGGGGGATGTGGTACTTCAGTTCATTCAGCCCTTGAATCAGGAGGGATCCTGGTACGAACAGCTTCGCGACAAAGGTCCGGGGATCCATAATCTGACGTTTTCTGCTGAAGATATGAATCAGGTGCTCGATGCCCTCAAGAAAGAAGGCGTCGAACCGCTGTTCTCCTTCCCTCTGGACTGGGCATCACTCGTCGGGTCGGAGAATGTGAAACCCGACCCCCATCCCGTTTACATGCTCAACACCATGGAGAAAATCGGGTTTCATCTGGAAATGACCGAACCGCCCTTTCGGGAACCACCTCCGCAACTGACCCAGGCAACGTTCGCCACCGGCAAAGATGAACTTATCGGCCGGGTATCTCCCATGCTTCATATCGAACTCACCGTCCCGGATATAGAAGAAACCTGTCGATTCTTGAAGACCGTGTTCGGTTCTGAGAGGGTTGAAGAGAGATTTGCCAATTTCCTGGACAGCGAATTCATGCGCATTATCCATGTCAATCTAAACAATGTGGTGCTGCAGTACTGTCAGCCGTTGGTAGAACAGGGGTCATGGTATGAGCAACTGCGGGATAAGGGCCCCGGTGTTCACAATATCACATTCCTTGTGGAAAATATGGATGAGACCATGGCGGCTATCGAGAAAGCCGGAGCTCAGGATCTGTTCGCATTTCCCCTGGCCTGGGGAGACCTTATCGGGGAGGAGAACGTCAGGCCGAATGTGTCTCCGGTTCACATGGTAAACACAATGGGGATGCTGGGATTCCACCTTGAGTTGGCGGAGCGACCGTCAGAGAAAGAACTCGATATCCTGCATATTGACTACAAATGACACTTATCCGAAAGCCCTGGGCTGTATGTCAGGAAATGTCCTGGAAGAGCTATAGGGATTAGGTGTCTCGGGGTTTTCCACTCCCCCTGCTTGCAGGGGGACCTTGAACCCCTGAATCCTCGATCCCTTGAACCCTCAGGAGCCATATGGACTTCTTTGAGACAGACCCACTCATTTGAATAGGATTAAATTCAGCTAATCGGGAGATGACCCATGTCCGAATACTCGTTGGAGGAGATACTTCATCCAAGATCAATCGCCGTTGTTGGCGCTTCAGCCAATGCGCGTGGACCTTCATTCGTTTCTCCGCTCAAGCAATGTGGATTCAAAGGCGATATCTATCCCGTTAACCCAAAATACGAGGAGGTGTTGGGTCTAAAGACCTACGCCCGCGTAACGGATATCCCCGGACCGGTGGATTATGTCATATCCTCCATTCCTGCTGCAGCTGTTCTGGATTTGGTTGCTGACTGCGCAGATAAAGGGGTGAAGTGTATCCACCTTTTCACCGCCCGGTTCAGCGAAACCGGCCGCAGGAAGGAGACGGAATTGGAGCAAGAGATTCTCCGACAGGCTCAGGCCGGCGGAATACGTCTCATCGGTCCCAATTGCCTGGGAGTCTATAACCCCAAGATGGGAATCGCCTTCCATGAGAATATGCCAAGAGAATCAGGACCCGTTGCATTGATATCTCAAAGCGGCGGGGGAGTCGGTGAGATCGTCGAGACCGCAGAGCCAAGGGGGCTTCGGTTCAGCAAAGCCATAAGCTATGGGAACGCACTTGATTTCAATGAATGCGATTACCTGGCGTATTTTGCTCAGGATCCCGAGACAGAAATCATTTTGATGTATATAGAGGGCTTGAGGGATCCAAGAAGATTCCAGCGCGTCCTGCGTGACGCCACTGCTGTCAAGCCGGTAGTTATTCTCAAGGGGGGACGTGGCTCCGCCGGTACCCGGGCAACGGCTTCTCATACAGGCTCAATGGCCGGTACCCGGACGTTGTGGGACTCCATGGTCAAACAGGGAGGGGCAATTTCGGCTGAAGATACAGAAGAGATCGTGGATATTGCTGTTGGTCTGTGCTTTTCGCCCCCGATTCTTGGACGCAGAACTGCCGTTGCCGGAGGCAGTGGCGGCGGCAGTGTCTGGGCCGCTGACCTCTGTGAGGAAGCAGGACTTGATGTCATTGACCTGCCACAGGACATCCGGGATGAATTGAAGCGCCGGGGAAGCACAATATGGGATTGGCTCGGAAATCCTGCGGACTTCTCAATCGCCATGGGTGACCCTACCGGCGGAATGGATATTATGAAGCTGATGGCTGCGCATCCGGATTTTGATCTGCTGATTGTGTTCATGTCCGCTCCCTGGGGAGGAAAAAAGTCAGGGGATGTCTCTATTGAGGACCACATGAAACAGTACCATCTGCGGGAAGTAGCAGGAAAGCCCATGATCGTGATTCTACAAAGCAGACCTGCGGGCCCGCCAATTGGGGATAAACAACGACTTGCAGGTATAATGACGCAGCTACACGAGTACATGAATAAGGAGAAGTGGCCCGTATTTCCGAGCATAAAACGGGCAGCCAATGCCGCTGCCAAAGTGATCGAATACTATGAAAGGAAACCGATCTGAAACGAGCGATGGAGTTGCACTCCAGCCAAGCCGTTGCGCTTGATTAAGATAGAGAGAAATGAATAAGAGAATCTTCGGGTAGGCCCACCACCGATCCGAACCAGCCAGAGTCACTAGCTCTATTACCGAAACAACATGAAACTGGGATGTGTTGGAGCGGGGAATAAGTGTTGCATAGCGTGATACCATGTGGTACAGAAAGACTCGACCTAAATTTACCTTTCAGTGATTTTTCCACATCCGAGTCTCTTAACGACTATCGCCATGAAAAAGGTGATCCCAAAATTGCCCATATAAAGCCTTCAAGTGGGTTCATACCTATTGAAGGCGATACTTCTATCCAAAGGGCCACAAGAGCTGAATCCCGCTGAGATCGATACAATCATGTCGATCCCGGAAGATGGGCGGGGTAGCATGCCCTTCATTCAGAGTGCTTACAGATCAGCAAGATACGCGATGATGGTAGAAACGGAAACCTTATCAGATGGAGGAAGTAAAATGACATTTGAATGGATTCTTGTAAGTCTGCTTTCGGTTTGCGGCGTTGGGGTGGGTATATGGTGTTGCGTGGCTTTGTCCCAACCGGGAGCCAAAGTTCAGCGCAATCAGGGTCACAGAGGGTAATACCGAAATACAATAGAAGACAGCGATATATAGACAATACCGGGTGCATGTTTCCGATATCCTGAAAGCGGATTTGGTGACGCCTGGATACGCCGACCTCTTGCGGTATGCTCGAAAACGCCGTTTCGCAGACGATGTAATCCGCAATCTCTGCTTTTGGTTCCCAATCCAAGCCCTGACTCTCGTAGGGCTTCCGCATCTTGTTCTGTTTGCCCCCTCCAGGAATAATTTCGTCAAAACAATGACAATAAGGCAATTCCCTCATTATTGACACCAGGCAGCTCAGCAAACAGGTATTCCCGACCCCCACCTACGGCATCGATTAATATCATGATTATAGCCCCTTATGCGGTATCCCCCCCACAGGCAACCCATAGAGGTCCTCGTTTGTGACGCTATATCGAGTTGCAGCATTCATGGCACGTTTTTTGTATAAAAGCATAGGGTGTGGATTTCCAGATCTGCCTCATGGGAACACTTGACGTCTCCGGACCCCGTCGGGTCGAGACATCAAGGAACAGAATCTCTCGGGTGGTCTAATATGTGGCGGGAAAGACTTCTGTGGATATTTCGATTGCAGAGGATACCGGCAACAGACAACTATCCGAACATGATGATGGAACCGTAGCGCTAACCGTAGCCCTCATCCTGTGCTCAACAAGGTTCTGGGCTCCCGCCTTCGCGGGAGTGACGGTGTATCGGGCTTTCTACTGGACCCGCTTTTACGTCAGCCCGTCCCGGCCATTTCGATCATGTTTCCCTCCGGGTCCTCAATCATCATCCATGTCTGTCCGTTTCCGGTGGGCTGTGGGGCAGAAACAATCTTCACCTCATTGTCCTCAAGCGCCTTGAATAGCTCGGCCATATTCGTCACCAGGTAGGTGTTCAACCGGTAGCCGGTAACAGCCGAGAACACGGTGGTATTGAGTTCTGGGGGCTCATCGTACGCAAACAGCTTGAGCATCCCGCCACTGTAAGTCAGGTAGTATTTCGTGAGCCCCTCATCGCCGTCATCGGTGTGCACCAGCTTCATACCCAGGACATTCTGATAGAATCCGAGCATCAGATCTGCATCCCGGACGACTAACCCAGCAAAACTGCCATAATCATCTTCTTTGGTTTTCATCATGATTTGAATAACTCCTTTCTTGTCTGTTTGCTTGTTTCAGTGCTCATAGGTTCCCGTTCTTAACATTTTGATGCAAACGATTCAACTGTGAGAGCCGGCTTCTGAACAATGTAACCACGTTGTTTGCCCCCGCACTCCACACAAATCTTTTCTGTGTTTGAAATTGTTCCCAAACATGGTAAGGGTGGATGTTCCTATATTTCTGATATGATTACCTAACTTGGCCCGATCCGCAAGAACAGGGGAAAAGTACTTGCCTAGTGAATGCAGCCTGTCTTTGCATAGAGAAACAAACGCATGGATGCGATGGCAATTACGTCCGGACATCTCTATTTACGACCAATTGAGGTACTACAAAGGAGGCTAGATCATGGGAAAGAGAACACTTCGAACCAAACTCTGTGATATTCTCGATATAGAGTATCCGATATTGAGTGCCGGTATGGGACCCAGTCTTGTAGGGGAGAAAACCGGTGCGCCGGTTGAGCTGGTCACTGCCGTATCCGAAGCCGGGGGCTGCGGTGTCCTGGGGGCAGCCGGTTTCACGGTTGAAGAGATGCAGGATGCCATCCGGGAAATCAAGAAGCTGACCGACAAGCCCTTTGGGGTGGATATCCTCGTACCCAAGGGATTAGCGGAAAGCGGGGACATCCCCTTTAAAGAGGGGGATGTCAGCAAATTGGCCGATGTCATCAAGACGCTGCCCAAGCCCCATTACGACTGGCTCATGAAAATCAAAGAGGAATACAACCTTCCGGACATTACCGCAACCAGCAAACCGGGCAATACGACTACGAGACCCAATGAAACGGTAAAGGTCTGCATCGAGGAAGGCGTTCCCCTGTTTTGCGCCGGTTTGGGTATTCCCACCTTTATGATTCCCGATGCCCGCAAGGCGGGCATGACGGTCCTCGGCATTGCCGGCAACACGAAAAATGTTCGGCGTCATGCCGAAGCCGGCGTGGATCTCGTTGTTGCCCAGGGACACGAAGGCGGCGGGCATACCGGTCGCGTCGGCTCTCTGGCCCTATGGCCCCAGGCGGTCGATGCAGCAGCACCGACGCCCTGTCTGGCTGCCGGTGGAATCGGAGATGGTCGCGGTCTGGCCGCAGCGCTGGCCATCGGGTGCGTTGGC
The DNA here is from genome assembly GCA_036446375.1 of Desulfobacterales bacterium. Classification (GTDB taxonomy): domain Bacteria; phylum Desulfobacterota; class Desulfobacteria; order Desulfobacterales; family JAZFSW01; genus JAZFSW01. Next base: position 7,752 of record JAZFSW010000497.1, read on the forward strand.
GTATGGGTCGGCACACGGTTTCTGGCGTCAGACGAAGGTGGGGCCCTCGATGTTCAAAAAGAGAATATCGTGGCAGCCACAGACGAAGACACCCGGCGAGCGTACCTCTACACGGGCAAGACCTCCCGGGCCATCTATAACAAGATCCATGATCTCTGGGAAGAATCGGGCTTGGAGCCGCTGCCCTTCGGCGTCCAGGGAACCTTTTCATCGGCGTTGGTGGACATGTTTAACAATGCAGGTATGAAAGAGTTCATGGGACCCTTTTCCGGACAGGTCGCCGGTATGATCAAAGAGATCAAACCGGCCGCAGAGATTCTCAACGACATGGTCGAAGAAGCAACCGATATTCTGACAAAAAGACTGCCGGAAATGGTGATCGTCAAATAGGATTCTTGGTGTTCCGGGTGGTTACCGTGCGGGAGAATCTGGAGGCACACTGGCAGGTGCGAGCTGGGTCCCTTGTCGTGACATTCTTGCCTATCGCAGAGGTTCAGATCGTGACCTGTTTTCATCAACGTCCCCCTGGACTGACTTGGACTGACTTGGCCCTTGACAGACCCCGCTCGTTTCTGCCATATTTCAACTTGCCAAGAAACAATGTTTTGCCCCTTCTTACCTCCTCTCTCGGTGGGGTTACCAGGGGTGATTGCTTCAGCGATGCGGGGGCTTCACTGTTCCCGGCGTTTGCAGCTAACCCTGATGTTGCATTGGAATTCACCTTGACCTCCAGGAAAGACGCGAACACAATGGGTCTGCAGCAGAATCGACGCATGATCTGGAATTCATAAGGGATGAATTCCTACGGTCGGGTAACCGACATCGTGGAACATCACAACTGTACCGTATCGTATTGAAATGCGAAGCATTTCACACAATTGCTAGGCGATTTTATGCAACGTTGAGGCTAACACTACTGACTTCAGGAGACGAACATGAACGACAAAGTAATGTCAGATACACCTGAGCAAGCGGAGTTTCGCGCCCATTGCAGGGAATGGCTACCCAACAATCGACACAAGCCTTTCTCCGGCAAGACCCGAACCGACGTCCATCCCAGAATCAGCACCCCGGAATACTTCCGCTGGATGCAAGAGTGGCAGATGTCGGCCTTTGATGGGGGGTTGATAGGATGCGATTACCCCAAGGAATACGGCTGTGGGGGTCATACGGACTGTCAGCGGATCGCCAATGAGGAGATGCAGCGGATCGGAACGCCGCCGTTCATCGGCGGACAGGGCCTCAGCCTCGTTGCACCCACGCTCCTTGAATGCGGCTCGGAATACCTCAAGAAGCGGTTTCTCGCCAAAGCGCTGTCCGGAGAAGAGATATGGTGTCAGGGCTTCAGTGAGCCGAATGCCGGTTCGGACGTGGCCAATCAGGAGACCTTTGCGGAGAAAAAGGGGGATTCCTGGGTTATCAATGGACAGAAGGTCTGGACGTCCCTGTATGAGTATTCGGATTGGATGATTCTGCTCACCCGCACCGACCGGTCCCATAAGCACAAGGGGCTGACCTATTTCTGCGTCCCCATCAAGACAGAACTCGGTAAGGGTGTGGAGATGCGTCCCTTGATCAAGATGACCGGCGAGGCCGGCTTTGCCGAAGAGTTTTTCAAGGACCTGACGGTTGATGACAAGTACCGGCTGGGTGACGAGGGCGCGGGATGGTCCGTGGCCATGACGACCCTGAAGCATGAGCGCGGTCAGGGGCATCTTGTGCTGCCGACGGCAGGAGGCTGGCAACCGGTCAGGAAAGATGACGCCAAGAAGGATAAAGCCGTTCCGGTCGAGCCGGCGCTTGTCGCTCTGGCGAGGAATTCGACGCGCCACGGCAAATCGGCGGTGGATGATCCGGTCATTCGGGACCGCATCATGCAGGCGATGATAAAGCAGAAGGGATTCAACGAGAGCAATCGAAGGACCGGGGTAAAGGGCCTGGTCGATCATCCCATGCGCATCCCCATGGAATCTAAGCTCGTAAGCTCTGAAATCGATCAGGAACAGTCCGCTCTACGCATGGACATTGAAGGTATATCCGCCGCTCTTAGCCGACCTCTGGAAAGCGCCTGGTATGGGGGTGCTTCGGGCAATGCCTATATGACCTCCTTTGCCATGACGATCGCTGCAGGAACCAGTGAAATTCAGCGGAACCAGCTTGGCGAAAGGATACTTAACTTGCCCAAGTCGAAGTAGGTCCTTGGAACCGGAAGATAATCCATCAGTGAAGGCATCTGGGTCAGGGCTACACACCTGACTCAGATGCCTGACTCACCTGTTGTCAGAAGACAGTCATTTGCAGCCTAACCTCCGCTTCTCTCCCTATGCTCTCCGCCCTTTCAATTCAGAATTCGATGTTGGATGTTCGATGTTGGGCGTTCATCTGTTTCCCATCTTCGCGTCTCCCCTCTCAGTACTTATACCGCAGTCCCCAGTCCTCTGCTGTTGATTCACTCAGTCC
>JAZFSW010000498.1:0-4495 GCA_036446375.1 Desulfobacterales bacterium
TTCCGCATCCGGATTGTCCATAGGACTTTCGTCTACGTAATGGTGTCGAACGCCTTTTACCATCATGTAGTTGGGCTTGAAAGGGTAAGTCCCACCGAACGTCTCGTTCTGGATGTCCATTGTCTTCCTCCTCGGATTCTCAACACGCGGGTTCCACGCTCTTCTTTCAGGCTGTCTCGGCAACAGGATCAATCGTGCTCACAGCTTCCATGGTGGACTTTGCTATGCCGTAAAGTGCCGGATGCGTAAGTAACTTTTTCAAGCCTTCTCCCCCCTGCAGTTCTTTGGCGTAATACTCAAGCAATAATGCGAGATTCTCTTTGGCATCTTGAAGGGGAAGACTTATCCCGTTTTCCGGATCCTCTCCAGCCTCAACGGCTTTCGATATCAACCCGACGATTCCCTCCTGTAACTCGGTAACCAAATCGCCAACATCCAGCTTCGGTCCCCTTAGATGTTCGGCTAGAGAAGCCAGAAGCGATGAAGCATCGTCGCGAAGCTCGTTTACTGCTTCATGTAGCTTCGAATCGGGATTCTCCAGCACCTGTGCGACTTCAGTGGCAACACCCAATAGCGAGAGCTCGACAGTCTGAAACTTCACGTCTCGATTGTAGAGTGGGTCTTCATTGAGATATTCCTTCCGGTAGGGAAGGGTGCCGTCATCCTTAATGTCTTTGCCGAAGTAGTGATACCTTTTTGCGGGAGGAATACGTATGTGGCGGTTCATGGGATCGACAATCTCCCGTAGCGTTGCCCATGCGGCCTTCACTTCACTGAATTTCGACACCACTTTCAGAACCGTCGGCGGCTCGCCAAAGTGGTCCTTCCACCGCTGCTCCATTTCCTTGACCATTTTCCGCACGCGGCCGTTGGGAGCGAACCTCTCCAGAGAGGCGAGCAGGGGGTAGGACTGAAAGCTGCGTTGACGATGACGTTCCGCTATCTGCTTAAAGTGTATATCGTCGTAGTCCTTGTAACGTTCATAGGCGTTTAAGCTCAGCTTGAGGAATCTTAGCAAGCTTGGCCCCCAGGTGTGCAGGAGCCGGTCATCACCGTTTCGGATGAACTCCATGATCTCATGCTCGTATAGGTGTGTATGCACCATGCCCCCACCATAAAAGCTGACGTCTTCCCACTTGAAGGGCTTGATTCGGTCTTCCTCTACCAAGCGGTCGTATAGCGGCGTGCCGGGGTAGGGGGTGACGCGCGTCAACTGGGCCATACTGGGCTCACAGGCCAGTAAGTACTGAAAGTCTTCTTCCAGGGTTTCCCGCGTATGAAAATCGAAGCCGGCCATCCAACCAACCATCGTGGAGATGCCGCGAGCGTACAATTCATGGAAAATCTCTTTTGCATCACCCTCACGTTTGCCGTATCCTTCTTCCGGAGCGAACTTGGATTCAAGCCCTACAAATATACTCCCGATATTGCAGTGAGCGAGTTCGTCAAAATCTGTATAGGTAGAGAGGGTATTGACACTGGTAAGAATGGTAATTGCAAACGTGGAAAAGTCAATCTGGGGGTCTTCCCGCAGGAGACGTCCCACTTCTTTTATGTAGTCTCTATCCTGATCCTCTTCGTAAATAATGAAATTGGTTCCGGGTTTGTACTGCTGCCACATTTTCATCTCATTCTTCATCTGTTCCGGAGAAACAAGGACGTGACGTTTGCCACCGAAATGGGTGGTGGTTGTACAGAAGTCGCAGCCCCGATCGCAACCCACAGCCCCGATCAGGGGACTGGTATCGCCTTCCGGCCATCTCTGAAACCAATTTGGCGAACCGGAAGAGCAGCGGGGCAGAAAGTGTTGCCGTACGGGTGCATCTACATCATCACCGATATGCTCGCGGAACCACCGTATACCATCCCCCAATACAACGTGGTCCATCAATTTCTTCCATTCCTTTTCGGGATAGAAGGCGCCAACGCTCTGCGCAACGAAACTGCCGAGGATGATTTCGCTGTCCGGCGAATGCTTCCGTGCCATCCGGCACATCTCCATGACGTTTTCAAGGTTTGGCGTGAGTGAGGATATGCCGATGTAGTCATATCCCCCCTTTACCTCTTCGATCCAGTTTTCCATCGTGGGATGGTCCAGCACCACTGTGGGTAGAGAAATATTCTGGGCAATGATGAAGGGTCCCACCAGATGCATGTGTCCTTCGGGCGTGAAAATGCCTTGTCCCTTCATAAATCGCTGGCGCATGATATCGGTTGGCGTGTCATGCCAGGGTTGGAGGGCATAAGGCGTAATAGGGGTAGATAACAGAACTCGTTTCATAAGCGAATGCTCCTTTTCAGTAATACATAGGTTGAGATTAGATCGGACGCAGGTTTTCGCAGTTACACACAGATACCTGGTGTCAGGTGTCGGATGTTAGTGTCATTAAAGGCCTCCAAAGAGCTGCCCTGACACCTGAAACCTGTTTTTTCAATGTAGTTTCATACAAGCGCCGCCTCTGGCCAAGAAGTAGCCAGTCTGATCGCAAAAAGAACTGAACAAGAAACGCAATTCTCCGAAATGCTTGGATCCTCTCGCAAAGGCGCAAAGAAAAGACTGTGAATATTAGTGTTTTACCTCTGTGGCCTCTGTGAGCTCTGTGAGAGATAGAAATGTAGTTTCATACAAGGGCTCCGGACTATCGGGTCACCCAGGACGGCGAGCAGCCGGTGCTTCGCGTGAAGCATCGTAGCCAGTGTCGGACCCGCCTCCATCGTAGCAGGAAGCCGGGCGGCTGGCGGGGTTCCCTTTACACGGGTCTGATGACGTGGCGAAAGCTGCATTCGGCGCGACAACGGTATCGACGGCCTGGAACAGAAATGCTGTAAGAAACAAAGATGTGATCGTCAGAAATATGCGTGATGTCATCGGATTTTCCCCAAATCCTGTCTGGCATGAATTGAAGGGAAGATAGGACATTGCTTTCATCTGACCCCAATATGGCAAAGGGAAGATTGTGTGTCAAGCGATAAGTCGGCACAGTGTCGGCACAGCCGTGCGGTGATGGGCAAAGCTAACCTGCTGATATGTAAATCAGAAGATGCCGATATGGTTCTGAAAAACGTTTTGGGGTCGATTATTTGATGTCAGAAAGATGGCTCTAAGAGGCATCGTTCCTTGTAGCGCCATGAACCACCAAGGTGCGAGACCGGCAGTAGATGGCACGAGGCAATAGACGGCAATGGGTGGCCCGGCGTTTCTATTTGACTCGACCATTGGGCTCGGTTATGTAATTATGATCGGGGCCTTTCTGACGAGAAGAAAGAATCCGGCACAGGACAGGCTAGATACCGATCCATGGCGGAGTATTTCGCATCCGTCCCAATACAATCTCTAAGACTGGAGGGAATCGATATGGGTTTAGTTAGTGGAGGTGCTTTGTTTGGAAGGCAACTGGCAGCTGAGGGCGTTGAGAAGGCGTTTGTTCTCTGTGGCGGGCACGTTATGCCGATCTTCTACGGGATGCGTGCGGTTGGAATTGAAATTATCGATATGCGACATGAGTGCTCCTGCATGTATGCGGCAATTGACTGCGCACGTTCGACTGGCAAACCGGCAGTCGTTGTCACCACTGCCGGTCCGGGGGTGATTAATACCACACCGGGAATGGTCGAGGCGCTGGAATCGGGCGTGCCGGTGATCCACATTGGCGGTGCCGTGGTGGCCAATCATCGCGACGCCGGCCCTCTTCAGGACATGTGCACGCTGAGCTACATGGAAGCCGTCTCTAAATGGGCACGCAAGGTCACCAACACGGCCCGCATACCGGAGTACGTCACCATGGCGTTTCGTGAAGCCATGGACTCGACCCCGGGACCGGTTTACCTGGAAGTACCCATGGACATCCCGCTCATCAAGGTAGAAGAATCTGAAGTGAGGTTCCCGGAGAAGGCGCGCACCACGGCCATCCCCTTCGGCGATCCTGCCCTGATCACTGCTGCTGCGGACCTGCTGGTCAATGCGGAGCGCCCGGCGGTCGTCATCGCCGACGGGGCACGGTTTACCATCGGCGACCACGCGGCGGACATCGCAGCCCTCTCCGATCACCTCAAGATGCCGCTCATGGTTGCGTCTGCCTCCATGCGGGGGATGTTTGGCGATGAGTACGAGAACCCCCTTCTTAAGGCCGGCGGTGTAAATCGGGCGGATGTGGTACTGACGATGGGGTGCCGTTTTGACTTTAGATTGGGACAGGGACGTTTCATCCCGGCCGATGCAAAAGTCATCCAGGTCCACACGGATCTGAGACAGATCGGATTCAACGCCAAGGTGGATGTCGGCATTGTTGGCGGAACCGGAGCTGTTGCCGGTCAATTGCTGGCTGCGGTAAAAGAGAAGCAGGCAAAGCCGGAGAAAGCATCCTGGATGGGCGAATTGAAAAGCGGCCCTGCAGCTTTGCCTGATGATTACCGGTCGGAGATCGTTCCCATTCACCCCGGTCGTTGTGCCGGGGAAGTAGCCAAGTTTCTAGCCGAGGACGGCCGCGACTGGAAC
>JAZFSW010000499.1:0-4640 GCA_036446375.1 Desulfobacterales bacterium
AAAGTCTCCATCTACTGCGTTATAGCGTTTGCCCAGACGTTCGACATACGACATGTATGCCTTCACGCCTGGCCAACCACTACGCCTTGTATATGGAGATTTCTACTTAGCCATCGGTCATCCTTTTTACGAGTGCATCAAGAGTGATGGCGTCGTAAAAAGTCTCCATCTACGGCGTTATAGCGTTTGGCCAGACGTTCGACATACGGCATGTATGAGATACAGCCCCGAAAGCCTAGCCAACCACTATGCCTTGTATATGAAGATTTCTACTTAGCCATCGGTTACACTTTTTACGAGTTCATCAAGAGTGATGGCATCGGTTATGCCTCTTGCGGGCCTATCAGGACCGATGGACTCCTGAACGATGACGTGGCACGGGGCAGCACTCACCCCTACAGAGGAGAACTAATCATTATGGCATACAAAACGCTGATCATTGAAAAGAAAGATAACATTGCCACCTTGACGCTGAATAGACCGGATCGATTGAATGCGTTGTCGGTGGAAATGGGGGGCGAGTTGAACGCCGCCATTGAAGAACTGAAGCATGATCTTGAATCCAGAGTGCTGGTAATAACGGGCGAGGGACGCGCGTTCTGTGCAGGCGAAGATGTGAAACAGCGCCCCGGTGATTCAGAACACGTCAGGCAGAAACAAACCCCTTTATCTAAATTCACCGGAGCCCCCAGAGGTTTGATCCGTTTTGCGGACAGTTTCCGGAATATGACCAAACCAACGATTGCGGCCATCAATGGCTATGCCGTCGGTCAGGGTCTGAGCCTGGCGATGGCCTGTGACATTCGGATCGCCTCGGAAGACGCCGGACTGGGAGCCATATGGACCCGTCGGGGGATCCCGCCCGAATCGGCAGGGGCCTATCTATTGACCCAGATTGTCGGGCCGGCCAAAGCCTGCGAACTGATCTTCCGCGGAAAGATGGTCAGTGCCCAGGAGGCAAGAGAAATCGGATTGGTCAACCAGGTTGTTCCGGCAGATCAATTGATGGAAGCAACATATGAGATGGCCCGGGAGATCGCCGAGGGACCACCGGTTGCTATCGCCATGTCCAAAGCGATGATCTACCAGGCCCTAGAGACAAGTCTCGATATCCACGGACGACTTGAGTTCTTTGCTCAAGATTACTGTTTCAATACCGGAGACCGGGAAGAAGGCATCCGCTCCTTCCTGGAAAAACGCCCGCCCCGTTTCAAAGGAGAATAGGTCCTGTCATGCCCAATTGGCTATACCGGTTCAGAACTCCTTTTGAGCGCAAAAACCCCTATTTCAGATATGTCGCCAATCTCTTGGATATCCTGGTGCAGGCAGCGCTGCTTCTACTGGTCACGGCAGCGTTATGCATAATCTTACTCTACATGATAAAGATATCCTGGAACACATTCATCTATTCGCCGGTAGGGGGGAAATTTGTCCAGATGGAGCCGGAAACCGCAAGAAACATTGTAGGCCTGTTTTCCAGAGAAATCGTTCCCTTTTCCATCTACCTGGCCATTAGAGCCTTTGCGATTTGCCTGGCGGTTAGTGCGGTATGCCAATTGCTCCATATTGCCCGGTATTTCTATCTGCCAAGGGAGCTGTTCGGAAGGGTGATCCTATGGGGATTTCCTTTGGCGGCACTCGTAGCGGCTTACATTCGGACGGAGGTCGGATTCCAGCAGTTTGGTCTGATCTATCTTGTGGCCCTAATCCCAACCCTATGCGTATTTTCGGGATGCTTCAAGTTTGCATATGAATTGGTGCCGGAGGCTGGGGAACTGCTGCAAAGAGTCAAACAGATACGGTTCAAATGAGCGCCGACACCTGTCGGAAGAGGCAACCGGCCGGCCTGACACCTGATATGAAACTACGTTGGAACTGATAGGGTTCAGAGTTCAGGGTTCAGGGTCCACGGATCCGGTTTGTCGGTATCGGTATCGAAATCGGTATCGTCCTTCTTGATCTACGTGCCAGGCCTTGACGATCCCGATTGCGATCCCGATTTCGATTTGGATCTGGGTAGTTTCTTCCCTGATCAAACTTGCCTCATTCCCAGCCTACACCTCACTGAATTCCGGCGGCCTTTTCTCTCTGAAGGCGCGACTACCCTCTTGTGGATCCCCCGAGACGTAGAGATGCCCCACCAGTTCAGGCTCGATTACAAACAGGTCACCCCGGCCGGACACTGTGTACGCGTTAACCAGTTTCTTAGTCAACCGAGTCGCCAGAGGCGCTTTACCGGCAATCTTGTCTACCTGTTCCCAGGCGGCATCCATCAGTTTGTCCTTGGGGACGGCCTTAACTGCCAGACCTATTGATGCGGCTTGCTTGCCAGTGACGCTCTCACCGGTCATGATCATTTGCTTCGCCCACATCGGTCCTACCAACCGGCTGAGCCTGGCACTGGAACCCCAGGTATAAAAGACGCCCACGTTTGTTTCAGGCACGCCCAAGAGAGCATCCTCTGCGGCTATTATGAAATCGGATTCCATCGCAAAAACCAGTCCGGCTCCCAGACAGTATCCATTAACGGCGGCAATGGTGACCTGCTCCAGATTCAGATAGGTGCGTATCCTATCGTGAGCCGCCACTTGTGACAAATCTTCTTCCCGAGCCTTTCGCATCAAGTTCTGTTCTTGAGCAACATCTTGCGTCGTTGCAGGTGGGCCAGAGACCTGTGTCCCCTGATCTGCACCTGCGGAGAAAGCTCTGCCGGCGCCGGTAAGGATGACGAAGCGGGTAGTGGTATCTCTGCGGAGTTCAGCCATTACCTGGTCAAGCTCCCCAAGCATCTGGCCAGTCATAGGTAACGATGCTCCGTTCCATCAAGAACTGCTCTGATAAGTGATATAAAGTGGCTTTTCTCACGCGGTGCTTGACTCGCTCTGACAGCCGACGCAACCATCTGCCAACAGGCCAAGCTTCCCTTGTCAATGGGTCGAAGTTCTTCGTATCGCTGACAAAAGACATCAACGAATGATCTCAGGACCGCAGCTCTGCGCTGGGCCGATTCTGAGGCATGGGATTCGCTTAAGCGATCTTGGAGATGCATCAGTCTGACCTTGAAACGGGCGAAGTCGTACAGTGGGTTCTCTGTGCCTCCCGAGCCCCAGTCGATGACCATTGCCTCCCGCTTTGACACGATGATGTTATCGGGGAAGAAGTCACCATGGCATAGCGTATCATCCATCGGGAGTTCGTCTATAATATGCAGAACAGCCCGACGCATCTCTGCGTCAAAACGATCAGCCCGCTTGATATTCCGGATCAGATCCTCCCGGACAGGCCTAAGGGCGGGATCTCTTGCGGAATGGATTCGTGCCAGTAGTTCTGCAGTCTGTTTCGCACAGGTTGCGAGTTCACTTGGATTTGGATTGTTCTTAAGATACTCGAAAAGGGTGAGGCCATCAATCCGTTCGAAAACGATCCCCTCCCGGTCATTTACGTCTATCAGGCCGCCGATCACTTCTGGACCTGGCACACCAGCCTTGTGGGCGGCGCTTGCAACAGCCATTTCCTTCATATTCGATGTTCTGCCTGGGCGGAAAAGCTTCAACACTTGGCCGTCACCCCACGTATAGACTTCAGATTGGCTGCCTTCGCCGATCAGTTCGGCTCCTTTGAGAGACTTAGGAGACGTCATTCTGTGTTCACCTTCGAGCCTTGCTTTGTGTTTAGGGAATGATGATTCTCGGGTACGTAGAGATCCTTAGGTGGCTCTTCCACGACTCACGGTGATTTCTTGGCCGTAACCACCCCGAGCTGGTGTGGCAGAAGCCACCAGTAGTCCACTTCACTAAAGCCTACGCCGGTAAGAAGCTCGGCAAATTCCGCTCCGGAATTCACTCGACCCGTGTAGTCGCCATTTCGTATCATCTGCAGGTTCTTCAATGTGCACTCGATGGGACCCGTTTTTTCCTCATTGAGCATATAGTCAATGATCAGGATGGTGCCGCCGGGCTCAAGTGCCTCGTATGTGTATGTGAAGACCTTGCTCTCCTCTTCCGGAAGGTAACTTTGAAGCGGCGTGATAAAGGAGATGAGATCGAATCCCCTGGGATAATCCGGTTCCAGAAAATTGCCTACCTTCGCCTGAATGCGATCTTCCAGTTTGTGTTTGGCGATAAACTCTCTTGTAACGGGAATCACGTTTACCTGATCCTGCACAAGACTCTGGAGATGCGGATAGCGTTCGCAGGCCGCAATCGAATAACACCCCGAACCGCCGGCAAAATCCAGCCATTTCCGGTATGGCGAAAAATCGAATGTCTTGGCGAATTTATTGGCGAGCGAGATGGACGAATTGTAGCCGGCCGTCGTGAATTTCCTGGCCTCCTCAGGGCTGGCCAGGGAAGCATAGGGCTTTCTCGGCACAGGTTCACCACTAGTAGTGAATTCACGGGCAAGGTTTTTCCATCCGTCGTATTCGACTTTTGCATCATACACCAGGAAATCCCCATAATATGTCCGGCTGGACCGTACCAGGTACCGTTCAACATCACTGAAGTTCACATATCTACCGTCCTCTTCGCGCACAAGCTCCATCGCCTTGCAGGCGGACAAAAGCCGGTCTACGGATTCGGCCGGTAGGCTCAGATTGTCCGACAACTGCTCGACAGTGGCCGCGCCTTCAGAGATTGCAG
>JAZFSW010000500.1:0-2010 GCA_036446375.1 Desulfobacterales bacterium
CTGGCAATGGTATTTTTCTGGATCTCCTTGGTTCCTTCATAGATTTCGGTAATCTTTGCATCCCGGTAGAAACGCTCCACCTCAAACTCGGCCATGTAGCCGTATCCACCGAGAAGCTGTATGGCTTCATCTGCGACCTCAACGGCCGTTCGCGCCGAATACATTTTGGCCATGGAGGTAAGCTTCGGGTCAATGCGGCCTTGATCGAAATTCCAGGCTGCCTTATAGGTCAGCAGCCTGGCAAGTTCAATTCTGGTAATCATATCGGCAAGCTTGTGCTGAGTGGCCTGAAAATCGGCGATCTTTCGCCCGAACTGTTCCCGTCCCTTGACATAGTTCAATGCGCGATCGAAAGCGCCCTGGGCAATTCCCAACGCCTGGGCGGCAATCAGGATCCGGCTTTCGTCGAAAAACTCCAGTATATGATAGAATCCTTTTCCTTCCTCACCGATAAGGTTGGCAACCGGCACATGCACATCTTTGAAGACCATTTCGGCTGTTGCAGACATATGGATCCCCATCTTATTGCCCACATCGGTGGCCGAGACCCCAGTGCGGTCCGCCTCAACCACTATCAGACTGAGACCCCTGTGTGAGGGGTCAGCCCGGGTATCCGTCTGGCAGAGAACCGAATAGAAGCCGGCCATCCCCCCGTTGGTAATGAACATTTTTGTGCCGTTTACAATCCATTCGTCGTTCTGCCGGACCGCCGTTGTATCCATGGCGGTGATATCGGAACCGTGACCGGTTTCGGTGAATGCACCAGCAGAGAGCATTTTACCCTCTGCAACCTGGGGCAGGAATCTTGCTTTCAACGCATCGCTCCCGAAACGCAGGATGCATTCCGAAGCGAAACTGGCAAGAACGATTGCACTGCCCATAGTGGAGTCACCGGCACAGAATTCTTCGGCTACAAGGATATTCTCGAGGACGCCGAGACCCTGGCCGGAATAGGTCTCGGGAAAATGGATGCCGACAAATCCAAGATCAGCCGCTTTTTCATAGATACCGATCGGAAATTCATGTTTTTCCTCAAGCTCCAGGGCCAGGTCTTTGTCGAATTCTCCTTTGACAAATTCTCTTGCGGCCTTTTGGATCTCTTTCTGAGATGAGGTCAACTCAAAATCCATGGTTCGCGCCTCCACTCCTTAGAGGGTAATATGCGGTTTTTGAACAGAAAAACGGCCCCCTATATCCGGAAGTCCTCTGAGGTGATTTAGCATTGATACAGGACCTTTGCAAGGGGTTTGAGGCGCGCCGCTGACCCCGGGCGGCCCGTTCACCAATAGATCCGTTTTCAATGGCAATAGATCGAACTGGCAATAGATCGAACTTGACTGTTACGGCTATGTGATTTATTCTTGTTTGTTAGCTCTGGGACGATTCAACACGCATTAGAGAGGAAGACAACACGATGCCTTATTCGATAGCACTTGCCGGCAAAGGGGGCACCGGGAAAACCACCCTTGCAGGCATGCTCATAAAATACCTCGTAGCCAGGCAGAAGGCGCCGATCCTGGCCGTCGATGCCGACTGCAATGCGAATCTCAATGAAGTGCTCGGCTTGGAGATTACCGACACCCTGGGAAATGCCCGCGAAAATATGAAGAAGGGAAACGTTCCCAGCGGCATGACAAAGGACATCTTTATCTCCATGAAACTGGAGGAGGCCATTGCTGAAGCCGATGGATATGATCTGATCGTGATGGGACAGCCGGAAGGACAGGGCTGCTACTGCGCCGCCAACAGCCTTCTCACCGGCTTTCTGGAAAAGCTCACCGGTAATTATGATTATGTGGTAATGGATAACGAAGCCGGAATGGAGCATATCAGCCGGTTGACCACAAGTCATGTTGATCTGTTGCTCGTGGTTTCAGATACATCCAGGCGCGGGCTTCAGGCTGCGATACGAATTAACACGCTGGCAAAAGAGCTGAATATCGGCGTTGGGGAAAGTTATCTGATTATTAATCAGACAAAGGAGGCACCATCGGATCAGGTCCTACAGAT
>JAZFSW010000501.1:0-4017 GCA_036446375.1 Desulfobacterales bacterium
TCCAGCTGCTCATGGACATCGGCAAGAAGATCATCGTGGCAGATGGTCCGGCATGGGATGCCGGCGATTCGGAATCGGTCATTAAGGGGCATCCCCTCAAGCAGACGTGCGACATGCTCGGGGTAACGCTTGCCGATTTACTCAGCCAGGGATCAAGGAAGGTAAAGACACGCAGTTACGAACTGGATGTATCGGAGATGGCTTTTGAATACGACTTCATCCTGTCTCTTCCCGTGCTCAAATCCCATGGCATGGGACTCACCGGAGCGCTGAAAAACCAGTTTGGCTTCCTACAGGCGGAAGACAAACTCCGGTCACACCAGGTCAGGGATATGAACGTGGTTATAGCGGAGATCAATGAGGTGTTCAGGCCACAGCTCTACATCGTTGATGCCGTTGTAACCCTGATAGACATGAACGAAGTCAGGCATGGGGGCCGGCCCTGTGACCTGGGATACATGCTTGCCGGAACAGATCCGGTTGCTCTGGACATTGCGGGCTTCGCATTGCTCCAAAAGGTCGAGCCAAAGCTCCATGGCAAGCATTTTGAAGACATCCTGCACCTGAAACATGCGGCCGACCTGGGAATCGGCGAGACCCGGTACGAGATCGTCGAATTATAGTCGGGTTCTGTAAGGGAGACAACCATGAGCGACAACGAGATTCCAACAGAGTTTCCTTTTGAATCTAAATATATCGAGATTGATGGGTCAAAGATGCACTATATTGAGGAAGGGAGCGGAGACCCCATCCTGTTTCTACATGGGAACCCGACCTCTTCATATCTTTGGAGAAACATCATTCCCCACCTGGTGCCGCTGGGGCGGTGTATCGCCCCGGACCTGATCGGGATGGGCAAGTCTGACAAACCGGATATCGAGTACCGGTTTTTTGACCATGTCAAATATCTGGAAGGCTTTATCGAAAAGCTCGAACTTGAAAATCTCACCCTGGTCATCCATGACTGGGGGGGTGCGTTGGGCTATTATTATGCCATGCGCCATGAGGATAATGTGAAAGGCATCGCCTTTATGGAGGCGGTCTTTACCAAGCAGTGGGTGGTGAATTCAGATCAAGCGCGCGATCTCTTCAAGGCCTTTCGTACCCCGGATGTGGGGTGGGAACTCATTGTGGAAAAGAACCTGTTCGTAGAAGGCGTGCTTCCAAGTTCAGTTCTCCGGGGACTGACTGAAGCCGAAATGGAAGTCTACCGCGAACCCTTCCTGGACCCGGCCAGTCGGAAGCCCATCTGGCGCTGGCCGAATGAGCTGCCCATCGATGGGCAGCCCACCGATGTATTTCAGGCCATCACGGAATTCAACGCATGGGCCCAGACATCGGACACGCCCAAGCTGCTTCTTTACGCTGAACCCGGCGCCATTTTCCCGGAACAGGTGGTTCAGTGGTGCCGGGATAACCTCAAGAACCTGGAAACTGTTTCCATCGGTCCCGGCAGCCATTTTATCCAGGAGGACAATCCGCACCTTATTGGCTCGGAAACAGCCAAGTGGTACCAGAGGTTGTAGATGCGCTAATGGTCTTGCCTGTTAGAAAAGGATTGGCCGCGCACGCGTGAAGAAATGGAAAAGACGAAAAGAACGATCCGCTAAACGGGCAATGCGACGCCTGCGAAATTCCACCGCATCTTGCCGATGCCCTGTCGGACCACACTATCCATCAGCTATTACAGGAGTAACAATTGAAGACCGGATACCCAACGGATTTAGACAATTTGTTTTCACCAAGAAGCATTGCCATCATCGGCGTTTCCAAGGCCGGCGGCAGTATCGGTGGCGGCAGTTACATGAAAAAGCTTATCGATAGCAATTATGATGGGACGATATATCCCATCAATCCCAAAGGCGGAGAGGCTTATGGACATCGAATCTACGAGAATCTGCGTGCATTGCCTGAGGTGCCTGATTTTGCCATCGTCTGCATCGCTGCTGCCCGTGTACCGGGAATTCTCCGTGACTGTGCGGCTGGCGGGATAAAACACATTCATATTCTGGCCTCGGGATTCAGTGAATTGGGAACCAAAGAAGGGCTGGGTCTGGAGAATGAGATTGTTTCCATATCCAAAGAAAACGGTCTGCAGGTCGTGGGTCCGAACTGCATGGGTACCTATTGTCCCGCTGCGCACCTGACTCCCTGGGGAGCTATACCCGGCTTCAGCGGTCCGGTGGGCATCATCTCTCAAAGCGGCGGAATCACCCAGCGATTGACAGAATATATTTCTTCCCTCGGCGTTGGTGTGGCAAAAGCGGTCAGTTTTGGAAACGCTGCCGTATTAACGGTCCACGATTATCTGGCGTATATGGCCGAAGATGAAGACATAAGAGTCATTGCCCTATACCTGGAGAGTATCAGAGATGGTTCGGGTTTGTTGGCTCTGGCAAAACAGGTAAGCCGGACAAAGCCCATTGTTCTCTTGAAGGGAGGAGAGAGTGGAGCCGGAGCTTCCACGGTCGTTTCGCATACCGGAAGTATGGCAGGGGATAGGAATATATGGCATGCCTTTGCCCGACAAGCCGGTGTCACTCAGGTTGGATCCCTGGATGAATGGGCCGATGCCCTGCTAACGTTTAGTTTACTGTCGGAGCCTTCCGGGAGGGGTGTTTTCATTGCCGGGGGCGGTGGCGGCAACAGTGTAACCTATAGCGATATGTGTGTCCGGGAAGGTCTGTCTGTGCCGGAACCTTCCAAAGAATCAATGCTAAGACTTCGACAGCTGGTACCTGCAGTGGGATCGATAGCGGGCAATCCCCTGGATATGTTCGCCGTTTATCAAGACACGGCATTTCTAACTGAGATCTTAAAACTGGCATATGCGGACCCTAACATCGATATGGTGATCGTCGACCGGTTGATCCCCAGAATAATCTATCACCTGCCCGACTTGCCGGATTCCACGCCGGAAGCTATCCGGTCCATTGCCCGTTCGGAGAATCATAAACCGACGGCGATTACTTTGGACTCTGACGGCGGCGATGCGGACCTTGCCGGGGAAGGGACCCGGCTGAGACAACAGTTCTGCCTTGGGGGCATTCCCGCCTATCCGTCCATTGGAAGAGCGGCTCGGGCATTGATGCATCTGTATCGGTACTATGATTGGCGGCGATAACATGGGATGTCGGGACGCACACCACGTCCCTTGCTTCAGGCCTGCCAGCCATCTCGAATATACCTTGCCCAACTCACCCAAAGTAACGTCACTAAACGCACTCCCCCCTTGACAGTGATACTGCAAACCAGTATCATATGTGGGCATGAACAGCAAACACCGAAGGACCTTATCGGCCATCTTCTCGCACCCGACACCCGGCAATCTTGAGTGGCGAAGGATTGAAGCGTTGTTTGTGGCTCTAAACGCCAAAGTTATGGAAGGAGACGGCTCACGAGTATCCTTTGTCATCAATGACGAAAAGGGCGATTTCCACAGGCCGCATCCCGGTAAAGAAGCCAAGCGATACCAGGTGAGAAACGCCGAGAATTTCTTAACAAGAGCAGGGGTGACACCATGAATACACTTAACTATAGAGGCTATACGGCCAAGGTTGAATTTGATCCGGAGGACAACCTTCTGTTTGGCAATATTATCGGCATCCGTGACACGGTTGGTTTTCACGGCGAGTCCGTCGGCGAGTTGAAAGACGCTTTTAAAGAGGCAGTTGATTTCTACCTTGAGAGTTGCGAAAAGGCTGGAAGGGAGCCGAACAAACCGTTTTCCGGGAAATTTGTCGTTCGGGTAGATTCTTCGCTGCACGGAGAAATAGCTGCAGCAGCTGTTCATGCAGGAAAAAGCCTTAACAAATGGGTGGCAGACACGCTTAGGCAGATCATCCATACGCATTGAAATCCGGCACCCAACATGTCAGTTCAGGTGCCAGCCAGGGTCGTGTCTTCTTCTGTCTTGAGGATCGGACCACGCTAACTATGGGATATTGCATGATATGAGGCGAGACTCAGGAGATAAGTGAAAATATCTATATGGATATTGATGGGAAAGGTAACATG
>JAZFSW010000502.1:0-2310 GCA_036446375.1 Desulfobacterales bacterium
TCGATTCGATTAGGACTTGCCTACTTACCACAATAAATGCCCTTCGGCGCCTGGGGTCTTGGGCAGATGGCTTCCTCACCAAATATATGTCGCCGCGTTTCATTCCTCAACCTGATATTCAAGCACATCAAACGCTTCTTCATTGAGCTGTGACGAGGTGCTGTTGATCTTCTTCAACTCGCTCTGGTCTCGCACCGCTCTGCGTCGCGTCTTTAGATACCGCCAGGTTGCCTCTTCGATGAACGCCGATCGCATTCTTTTGTCCACTTCTGATCCAATCGCGGTCAGCAACTCCTCCGACAATGTAATTGATGTCTTGACTTTCATACTACTATAATACCACCATTTGTTGCACATGTCTCTTAGTACAGAACGCGGCACCACACAACACATACAAGGCCTCCCCCCGTCAAGCGAGCACGAGCCCCTTCCCACATTTTCCGGGGCGTCTCCCATGGGACATGAGGTCACGGAAGGGCGCGAATCGGTCTGACTTTCGTTCAAGGATTCTGGAAGCAAACACGGGCCTGCTTTCAAACACATATTGGACGAAACCGGCGAATAGCCGCTTAGCCCACGCGAAAGCGTGGGCCAGTCTGTCGTAACAAACTCATGTGTCAGATCGCTGCATGATCGTATCACGCCGCAGGATTTCCTGGCGATGGAGTCTCCAGCCAAGATCGAGATACAATATCTGAAGTGTTCCATTCACTAGCTCTTGCCGACATATCGTGATCCGCCGATAGGTCGCGTGCATCGAGAACGATGAATGCGGGGTCCGGACGCTGTATTGATTTCTCAGGAGAAGATGATCTACTATGCTTCCACTGGCGACCGACGATCATGAGACGGTGTTACAGCTTGGGAATTGAGCATCCCGCTTGGCCTCATGGTTGCTTGATTCGGGAGGGGCCACATTGAAGACTACTTCTCTTAGATCTTTCTCGAGAATCCTGGCCCTGCTGATATTCCTCCCGCTCAGTGTTCCGGCTGATCAGCACCCGGTTGTCCCTCTGTCCTGCACCCCGGACAATCTTGCAGGCGTATCCTTCTCCCATCTGACCGTTGAACAAGGTCTCTCCAACAGCCATGTCTATGACATCCTGCAAGACGACGTCGGCTTCATTTGGATCGCCACATTCAATGGCCTGAATCGGTTTGATGGCTACTCGATCAAGTCGTATCATCATGATCCGTCCGATCCTTCCTCACTTTCCGGATCGAATATCAACACGATCTTCCAGGGCCGGGATGGCTACATTTGGGTTGGCACCGATGGTCGTGGGTTGGATCGGTTTGATCCGAAAACCGAGACCGCCGTCCACCACCTCGCCGATGAGGAGAAACCCGGTGCCGTCAGCTCCAATATCATCAGCGCAATCACCCAGGACCCCGACGGCTTCCTTTGGATTGGAACCGGAAACGGGGTCTTGAACCGCTTTGATCCCACCGCGGAGATTTTCACTGCCTACGCCCTTCCCGAAAGGGTGGCTCGAACTTTCATTGCCGGTGTGCATGTCGATTCCCAGGGAGCGTTGTGGATTGCCGCCGACAAACTCTACCGGTTTGATCCAGGCACCACCACATTTACATCTTTTGCTCCGGATCAGATCGTCCGCCTTGCCCCGCCCTCACCTTCGGCTCCTCCACCGGGCGGCCCCCCCCCGGGCGGTCCACCTCCGGGTGGTCCCCCTCCAGGTGGTCCTGAATCGATTGAGAGCCAATTCGACACCATGCTTTCAGATGGAACCGCCGGCCTCTGGCTTGGAAGCATAGATGGTCTCTTCTACTTCGACTTTGTCACCCACGCCTTCGAACAGCATGTAGCCGCTGAGGGCTTTGGTGACAGTACGAGAGTTCTGTCGATCATTCAGAGTGATTCCGGTCTTCTCTGGTTAACGACCCCGCGCAATGTACACATCTATGATCCCGAGACTAGAGGGATCGCATTTTCTTTCGACTACGATCCAGAAAATCCTCTGGGCATCAGTGCCGAAGTAGTCAATCTCGTCTTCCGGAGCAGGGACGGTGTTCTCTGGTTTGGCACTCAAGACGCCGGTGTGGATATTCTGAACTGCGATCAGGCCCGCTTCACCGCGTACCCCTACGATCCCAACGACCGTGGCAACACTTTTTTTGACAATCACATCAAAACGATTTACGAAGACCCGAAGGGCATCCTGTGGGTGACAACCGGTCCATTCATCAATCGCTTTGACCCTGTATCTTACCGGTTCGAACACATTTTTCCCGCGAGCCTGCCACTGCCTGCAATGGACCGTCGCATCGCTCGTATCGATGGCTTTATTA
>JAZFSW010000503.1:0-2910 GCA_036446375.1 Desulfobacterales bacterium
ACCGGTGTTCTGCATATCGGACATGCGCTGGATTGTACGTTGCAGGATATCTTGTCTCGCTATCGAAGGTCCAGGGGAGATAATGTTCTCTGGATGCCGGGAACCGATCATGCGGGGATTGCCACACAGAACGTTGTTGAAAGAGAGCTTGCAGAGCAAGGCACAGATCGGCACGAGATGGGCCGGGAAAAATTCGTTGAGGCGGTGTGGCAGTGGCGTGAAAAATATGGCGGCGCGATTATTAACCAGCTAAAGCGCCTCGGTTCATCCTGCGACTGGCAGCGGGAACGTTTCACCATGGATGAAGGTCTATCACGTGCGGTGCGCAAGGTCTTTGTGCAGCTCTATGAGGAAGGGCTTATCTACCGGGGCAACTACATTGTAAACTGGTGCCCTCGCTGTCATACTGCCATATCCGATCTTGAAGTGGAACATGAAGAGGTCGATGGTCATCTCTGGCATATTCGGTATCCTTTTCCCGATGGCACCGGTGGCATTGTCGTGGCTACCACCCGGCCGGAAACGATGGTGGGAGACACTGCAGTGGCGGTACATCCTGAAGATGAACGATACGCCCACCTCCCATCGGAAACCGTGATGCTTCCGCTGATGAACCGGGAGATACCGATTATCAGGGATAGTTATGTTGACATGACCTTTGGGTCCGGGGGGCTGAAGGTTACACCGGCCCATGATCCGAACGATTTTGACCTTGCTGTTAGCCACAATCTGCCCAGCATCAAGGTCATCGGCGACGATGGGAAGATGACTGCAGAGGCCGGCAAATACGAGGGTCTTGACCGGGATGAATGCCGGGAGGCCGTTGTGGCGGACCTTGAAGCCGCCGGGTTGCTTGAAAAGGTGGAGCCTTACCGACACAGTGTGGGCCATTGCTATCGGTGCAATACGGCCATTGAGCCGAATCTATCCCTGCAATGGTTTGTCAGCGTGAAGCCACTGGCGGAAAAAGCCATAGCCGCCGTTGAAAATGGTGAGACACGCATTATCCCCAAGATGTGGGAAAAGAGCTATTTTGACTGGATGCATAATATTCGGGACTGGTGCATCTCACGGCAGATTTGGTGGGGCCATCAGATTCCGGCATGGACCTGTGAGGATTGCCAGGAGATGATTGTGGCTATCGAAACACCGGAGAAATGTCCGGCCTGTCAGGGGAAACGATTGATCCGGGAAACCGATGTTCTGGATACCTGGTTCAGCTCGGCGCTATGGCCTTTTTCCACCATGGGCTGGCCGGATTCGACGCCTCTTCTCAAGACCTTCTATCCGACATCGGTGCTGGTTACCGGATTCGACATTCTGCGCATTTGGGTGGCGAAAATGATGATGATGGGTATCCACTTCATGGGGGAAGTGCCATTCAGAGAGGTGTATATCCACGCATTGGTGCAAGATGAAGAAGGCAAGAAGATGAGTAAATCGAAAGGCAATGTCAGCGATCCCCTGGAGATCATGGACACCTATGGGACCGACGCGTTTCGTTTTACGCTGGCTGCCTTTGCGGCCCAGGGCAGGGATATAAAGATGTCGGAAAAACGGGTTGAGGGCTATCGCCACTTTGTGAACAAGCTCTGGAATGCCAGCCGATTTGCCCTGATGCACCTGCCCGAGGGATTGGAAACAGCGGCCGGTGAAGGGGGTGACACCCCGATCGTTGAAACCGATTTGTCCCTGCCGGATCGGTGGATTCTTGCCAGACGGGATCAGACCATGGACAGTGTTTCCCAGGCGCTTGATGAATATCGATTCAATGAGGCGGCCTCTGCCCTTTACCAGTTCGTATGGCATGAATTCTGTGACTGGTATCTTGAGGCCATCAAACCCCGGCTATATGATGAGGCCGGGGGGAAAAAGCAGGCCGCCACCAAACAGGTATTGGGCCGGGTGCTTCGGGATATCCTCGTAATGCTTCATCCGATTACGCCCTTTATTACCGAAGAGCTGTGGCACCGCTTGCCGGGGACGACCGGATCCATCATGAAGGCGGCTTTCCCGGCCGATGATCCTTCCCTTATCCGCCGAACCGATGCGTCGGCTGAATCCGAGATGGACCTTGTCATGGGGATTATCACCGGGATTCGAAATATCCGGGGGGAGATGAATATAGCCCCGTCTGAACTCCTGACCGTTGCGATTCAGTCCAAGGATAAGATCACGCGGGATATAATTAAGCGACACCTCATGCTGATACACCATATGGCAAAACTCAGCGCGCTGACCATTGAATCATCGGGGGCCAGGCCAAAGGCTGCTGCCACTTCCATCTTTGATCAGGCCACGATATTTGTATTGCTTGAAGGAGTGGTGGACTTTTCCCGGGAGTCTTTGCGCCTGGAAAAAGAAATGGGAAAGATAGCCACAGAACTTTTCGGGGTTACCAAGAAATTGAACAATAGCGATTTTCTTAAAAAGGCGCCGGAAGCCGTGGTTGAGAAGGTGAAGGAAAAGAGCGCAGCGCTTCTTGAAAAGCAGGAGAAGCTGCAATCGAATCTCGACAGAATCCGGGCGATGGAGGGGTAAGGGATAGGCATAAGTGGTAAGGCACAAGGCACAAGGGATAAGGGCATTGCCACAAAGGCACAAAGGCACTAAGGGAGCAAGGGAAAGAATCCGCAGATTACACAGACCCGCCCGCCTCGCCTGAGCTCGCGACCCGCCCGGCTATCGCCTGAGGCGAAGCCGATGGCGGACGGGTGGCGGGCGGGTTAACGCAGATTAGAGATTGGGGAAAAGGGGTCCGCAGATTACGCAGGTTAACGCAGATTAGAGATGGGGGCTTCAGCCTTGCAGGCATGATTTGATTCTATCGTTACAAACCACGTCCTCTGGGCGTGGTCATGTGCCCTTGGCTCTGCCAGATCCGGATGGTAAGGAGAGTTCCAAGTGAGC
>JAZFSW010000504.1:0-3176 GCA_036446375.1 Desulfobacterales bacterium
CTATCTGGGTCTGGACTCCCTTGCCTACCTGAGCCTTGAGGGCCTGCTGGAATCAAGTGGTGTGGAAGATCCCGAGAAGAACTTCTGCAAAGCCTGCTTTGATGGTTGCTACCCCGTTCAATTCGATGAAGGACTATCCAAAGACGCACTTGAACTCAAATAGCGTTCGCATCCATGCCGTATCTGGCAGCGGCTATTTCTGATGCCATTTCCCGCTTTGATCCCTAAACCACATGCCGGGATTGGATTTCTTCTCGATCTGCATTGCCCGTTGCTTGCCGACCAGAGCAGCTGTGACACCTTGCTGCCGGGCTATGGCGGCATAGACTTTTTTCCGATCACTGTTTTCGCTGGCAACCGCCTCTGCCTTTGCATCGCTGGTGCCGACATATTCCAGATATCCCTGGCTGTTTTCGCCGATAATGCCTTGGGCCTTGAGGGCGCTAATCGTCGGTTTCCGTGCCTTCATCCTTGATTTTATGTCTTCGGCAAATGAGAGCGAACCGGCCAAAAGAAGTGCTGATATGCAGAAGAAAACGATCCGTGTTGTCACTGGTCTCATCATTTTTCTGTCTCCTCTTCCTCATCGATGTCACTGAAAAAATTGTCCAGGGCCCGGTCCACTCTGATGTTCACATCGATCGTGATATGGATCGGCTTTATTTCCACCGGTGCGACGTCGACGGCATGTTGTGTGCTGCAGGCATGAAAAGTCAGCATCATCGTTAATACGACAAATAGTGCTTTCGTCATAGTCATCTCCTTGTATTGCTCCTTGCAGCCCTGAGGTTAGCGTGACATGTCAAATACGGTCGATAGATTCTCACCGTAGCGAAGTATCTTGTCTATGGGAACCTTAAAGTTGACGTCAAGACGTATCCCCTGAAAGATGGATCCTTTTGCACCGGCTTCAATCTTAGCGAAGCTGCCCAGCTCCTTTCGATATACGAAAGGCAACGGGTTAGCTGGTTTTCCATCCAGTTGCATGCCCAGGTGAAGCATATCTTCCTTTGTCTCCAGATTCAGTTTCACCCATTTGTAATCATAATCTTTCAGTGCTTCTCTTGCAAGTTCAAGTTGAGCATGCTGGGGTGTATTTTCAGGGATACCGGCGGTCAGCACTTCCGTTTCTGTCAGGCGAATACTGCCGCCATCTCCCGGGGTGGAATAGAGAAAGCCGTCGGCAAAACGAAATGTCTTATCCGTAATCCGGATCGGGATTCTCCCGTTTACCGTTCCTTGTCCCTCTGCTTTTACCGAACCGATCTGCTGGAGAAGCGCGGAAAGCTTCAGCCGGTCTGCATATACGATGAGACTGTAATCATTGACCCCCGGTATGATGCGCAGCGCATGGGTATAGAGGCGCCCCTCACACCATTTCAAGCTGCTTTTCTCGATGAAAAATGAGTCGGCCGATTCAATCTGAAAATCGATCTTGCCCTCTGTAATATGCAGTTCACCAAAGGAGGCCCTCTCGATACTCAGATGCTGTTGTGGTGCGCTACGCAGATGGGTCAGGTCGGGGATCGCAAGATCGACATTTAGCCCCTCTACAGTCAGCCCTCTGTCTGCCATCAGAATCAGGGCGTCGGTCAGTTCTGTTTTCAAGCTGCCGGTGATTCCTGAATCGTCCACGTACATTTGAACCACGGCATCAAGTGTCCCATTTACGACGATGCCGGCAGCTGCCGGAAAGATACTCCCCAGATCGATATCCGATGGGGCCCTATATTGACCAATCCTGGCGGTAAGTGTTGCCAGGTGACGATCATTGGCCATGATGCTTGCGTCACCATCAATATCGACTGACAGTCCTGAGAAGAGTGCGTTGTGGTGCGTTGCCCGGAGGATCATCTTTCTTCCCTCCTGATGCAAGATCCCTTCTAGTGACCCGAGGTTCATATCCTTCCACCGGATGTCTCCTACCGACAACGTCCCTTTTTCTCCCTGTCTGTCGAGGGGCCACGTAAGGGGGATAGCGCCGGTGATGTCTTGCAGGCTCACCCGATGATCCCTATCGATGAGGGTACCCCGGGAGAATGCGATCCGCCCGTTGATCCGGGCATCGTCAAATGAATTGCCCGTGTATTCACCCTTTAGGGACATGTCAGGCAGGTGCAGGCGGGCTGCGTTAACATCTATCTTTGTATCCGATATATCCAGCGACATGGTGGCATGTTTGCCATGGGAAGCCGTCGGGTCCATTCCAGCTGTTCCTTGGATAGTGAGCAAAGGGGTGTCTATCGTTGTTCCTTTTCCGGTTGCTCGGATCCCCGGGATCTGAATATGATATATTGCTGAAAGGCTGCTGGTGTTTCCTTTCCCGGCAATGGAGATATCCGGCCGCCCCGTGACAATGGAAAACGCACCAAGGGAAAGGGCCAGCCCTGATGCAGCAAAGGCTTGCGTATCGGGCGATTCATCGGACAGGCTAAATATCCAGTTCTTTTGTTCTGAATAGGCGGCAGAAAAGTGAAGGGGCAGGGCAACCGGTTTTCTAATTGCCAGGGGGCCCATAGATCCATCTACAACAGGATCAATGGTTATCCATAGCTTTCCCTCGCTTTCCATCTGATCCCCGGTTATTGACAGGGATCCATCGAACCGGGCAATATTGAGCGGTATCGGTGCGGTTGCTGCAATCGATGCTGCAGACCAGTGCCACTTGTCGTTGCCGCCGGACACAGAGATGCGAAAAGGCCGGTCCTCACCGTCAGGGTCGGTCATCGTTGATAGCTGGAGATCGTGGTAGGTGATCCGGGTATTTGAGAAGCTACCCGCCAGACCTGCTTTTTTCATGTGAAAGGGCGAAAACCCGATATCGGCATTTCCCGTGATATCCACAGATCCGGACATATCCAGAGAGGGAATCTGCTTGAGGTAATCGGAAAACACCGCGAGCTGAAGGTTACTGGCGCGGATGGCAGCAAGGACAGTCTTTGTACCGATATCCACCTTTGCCGTCAGGGCGATGCGCTGGTCTCGGGGGTAGAGCTGCATCTCGAGGGTAAAGGTATCTTCACTGCCGACTTGCGGGCTGATCTGGAGCGTCAGTGGTAACCGAATCCGACTCCCCAGTCCTTCCAGGATGACAACAGAACGGTGGAGCTCGATTCGGCCGATTGATATCGGCGGCCGAGACGCCTCTCTTTCCGGTTCGGGCTTCTCATCCGGAT
>JAZFSW010000505.1:0-5282 GCA_036446375.1 Desulfobacterales bacterium
ATTGGTGTGGCCCCCGATCGCATCAAACTCCTTGGCGATCTGGTATCCGGACCGTTTCTCCGTGCCCTTAAATATCATGTGCTCAATAAAATGAGAAAGCCCGCTGTCGGCAAGGCTCTCGTCACGGGCACCCACATTGACCCATACCCCCATGCATACGGACCGGACATTGGGCATCTTTCTGGTGAGAATACGTACGCCGTTTTCAAGGCAGGTTTTTTCTGCCGCCACTGTCATCTGGCGCCCTCCAGGACGGCCTTATGACTCAAACGGATCTTACCATCACGGCCAATCTCCAGTACCTTGACCTTGAGCGTATCGCCTTCCTTTACTACATCGGTCACTTTGTTGACCCGTTCCTTGGCCAACTGGGAGATATGGCACAGGCCGTCGGTTCCCGGCATGATCTGAACAAAAGCACCGAAATCCATGATCTTTACCACTTTACCGTCGTAAATCTTGCCGATTTCCGGTTCCTGGGTAATGTCATTGATCCGTTGAACCGCAGCATCGGATTCCTCCTGGGAACTGGCTGCAACCTTAACGATACCGGAATCATCGATTTCAATCCGCGTATTGGTTTCGCTCTGAATCGACCGGATCATTTTGCCGCCCGGTCCGATGATTTCACGGATCTTATCGGGATTGATGCTGATGCTGACAATCTTCGGTGCAAAGGGAGAAATCTCCTTCCGGGATTCCGGCAAGGCTTCCAGCATTTTATCCAGAATATGGTGCCGGCCGGTCCGGGCCTGTTCCAGGGCCTTCTGCATAATGTCTTTGGACAGCTCACGGATCTTAATATCCATCTGAAGGGCGGTTATGCCCTCACGGGTACCGGCCACCTTAAAATCCATATCCCCCATGTGATCTTCATCACCGAGAATATCGGAAAGAATGACCGTTTGATCCCCTTCTTTGATCAGGCCCATTGCAATACCGGAAACGGGGGCCTTGATCGGAACCCCGCCGTCCATAAGCGCCAGAATGCCCGAACATATCGTTCCCATGGAAGAGGATCCGTTGGACTCCAGAACCTCCGAGACAATGCGAATGGTATAGTCAAAATCTTCCTTGTTCGGCAGGACCTTTTCAATGGCCCTTGTCGAAAGTCCCCCGTGACCGATGTCCCGTCGGCTGGGTCCCCCCATACGCCGCACTTCGCCAACAGAATAGGGGGGGAAATTATAGTGAAGCATAAACGGGCGATGCTCTTCGCCGGAAAGGGTCTCGACCCGTTGTTCATCCTGGCCGGATCCCAGCGTCATCACCCCGAGCACCTGGGTTTCACCCCGGGTAAAAAGAGCGCTGCCGTGGGGTCGGGGCAAAACCCCTACCTCACAGGATATCGGCCTTACTTCGTCAAACCGGCGATTATCGATCCGCCGTCCCTCATTAAGGGCCAGGCCGCGGCATATCTTCTTGATAATATCGTCAAAAATATCCCGGATTTCCTTGTTACGATCCTCGCCGGCAGCGGCCAATTCGTCCACAATTTCAGATTTCACTTTACGCAAAGCCTTGCCACGATCGATCTTGCCGGGAATCAGCATTGCTTCCTGCAGCCGGGAAGTGGCTGCGGTTCCCACCTTTTCCACAAGCGCCGGATCTTTTTCAGGTGGTACGAAGGGTCTCTTTTCCTGACCCACCGACGCCCTGAGCTCTTCCTGCATCTCGATGATGGGCTGTATCGCAGCATGCCCGTGAAATATCGCTTCGAGCATGTCTGCTTCACTGGCCTGACCGGCGCTACCTTCCACCATGACGACACCGGTTTTCGATCCGGCCACGATGATATTGATGTCGGCATCTTCACATTCTGCAATCGTCGGGTTGACCCTCAGTTCACCATCGACACGTGCCACCCGAACCCCGGCAATGGGCCCATCAAACGGGATGTCAGAGATCACCAGCGCTGCGGATGCACCAACGATGGCCAGCACATCCGGATCGTTTTCCTTATCCATGGACAGCACGGTTGCAATCACCTGGGTTTCAAACCGGTACCCCTTGGGGAACAGCGGTCTGAGGGGCCGATCAATAAGACGAGCGGTCAGGGTCTCTTTTTCGCTCGGCCTGCCAATTTCCCGCCTGAAATAGTTGCCGGGTATTCGCCCGGCGGCATATATTTTCTCCTGGTAATCAACGGTGAGGGGCAAAAAATCGATGTCCCGCTTATCATTTGAAGACACCGCTGTGACGAGCACAATGGTATCTTCATACTGCACGACAATCGAACCCGATGCCTGCTTGGCCACTTTTCCTGTCTGGATGGTAAGAGGCTTTCCCCCGACATCCGCTTTTAGTTCCATTTTCATATATTACTCCTGAATTGAGGGCGTCATCGGGAATCGGCTCCCGCAATGCGCCGTTTGTCTTTTCCGGGCCATGGGTACGGCCAAGAGAAAAGAATCGTATGGTTTATTTGCATCTCCGAGGACCTCACCCAGGTTCGGCTGGCAATTGGAGCCCACCGGTACCGGCAACCGGTCCGGTCGTCCTCAAATCCAGTCGCCCGGAACGGATCCTCGGATCGAAAGAGAGTTCGGATCTGCCGGCGCAAGACAGTGCTACCGTCTTATGCCAAGCGTCTCTCTGATCGACCGCAGTCGTTTCACATCCTTCTTTTCCAGGTAATTGAGCAGTCTGCGGCGTCTGCCGACCAGCATCAAAAGACCTCTTCTGGAATGATGATCTTTCTTGTGAATTTTCAGGTGATCGGTCAGATAGCTGATCCGGTGTGTCAACAGGGCAATTTGAACCTCTGGAGAACCGGTATCGTCATCGTGCACCTTGAACTCATCAATCAACTGTTTTTTTTCTTCCAACGTGAAAACCAATTTCTTTCGCCTCCTTTGTATTATAACATCTGCTTCTTAGCTGAGCCTGTCTAAACCGGGATTATCCGGTTTAATTCTGGAAAACGCAACAATATCTATATGGATCGCCGGATTCGTGTCGGCTTAATACCGCAATAAGCTGATTTTGCTTGTTTACAATTTTAAAGAACCCTTCCGGAGAATCATCGATTCTCCCCGAGATCTCCTTTTTTGCCAGGCGAACACCATGTCTGACTTTATCGATTAAGCCATCGTCGGCCGTGTAGGAAGGCATATCCTCCAATGCATCCGTCATGCTGATTATCCGGTCTTCAAGGGCGCCGGAGGCACCGGACGCATATGCTTCCTCAAGTTGATGAGGCGTAACTGAATCTTTCAGTGAAAAACCACAGCTTTCCACGCGCCTCAGTTCGCTAAGATGCCCCCCACATCCCAAAACAGCGCCAATGTCCGCACAAAGGGTCCGGATATAGGTTCCGGCCGAACACGTCACGGTGAACCGTACATGCGGCAGGTCTATTTCCGACACAGTTATATCGGAGATAAAAACCGGCCTCGGCGGCTTTTCCACCGGCTGGCCCCTACGTGCCAGCTTGTATAGCGGCACCCCTTTATGCTTCAGTGCCGAGTAAATTGGCGGTTGCTGTTCAATGGCACCGGTAAATCGCTTACACGCCGACGCGATCGCTTCCGGCAATACGCCACTCACATCCGATGTGGCCAGCACCGTTCCCGTTGAATCCTGGGTATCGGTGTCACTACCCAGACTAAGAACCGCCTGATATGTCTTGGAACCGGTCAGAAAAAACCGGGCCAGCCGGGTCGCATCATTGACACAGCAAATCAGCAGGCCGGTTGCCATCGGATCCAAGGTACCGGTATGCCCCAGCTTCCGTGCACCAATGATCCGCTTAACTTGCGCCACCACCTTGGCAGAAGACATGCCGGGTGGCTTGTCGATAACGATGATGCCGTTAGCTTCA
The DNA here is from genome assembly GCA_036446375.1 of Desulfobacterales bacterium. Lineage (GTDB taxonomy): Bacteria > Desulfobacterota > Desulfobacteria > Desulfobacterales > JAZFSW01 > JAZFSW01. The sequence goes on from JAZFSW010000505.1 coordinate 3,824, forward strand.
TGGCGCATAATGAGTCAACGACCGCCCGCAAAGGAAACAACGCGGCGGCTTGGGTTTTCTGCCATAGGCCGGAAAGACAAGACCACGTCAATGCTCCACGTTCCAAGCGTTGCGTCTGTAACCGGGTGCATCGCACCCGGTTACAGACAATCATAGCGTTTCGGCCAGTGCTAAGAGCCGTTCTTTCAGGTCGGGAAGTGTCGATTCGATGCTGAATCCGGCAGCAACCGGATGCCCGCCGCCGCCAAATGAAGCGGCAATGGCAGCGGCATCGACCTGTCCCTCGGAACGCAAGCTGACATGAAATCTGCCAGGGGCATTGTCCGCCCGTATACTATCATTTTTTTCCTGTATCAATACGGCGAGTTCAACATCCTTTATGCTTCTGGCGTAATTGACAAAACCGTCAATGTCCTCGGAGGTCGTTGCGGTCTGTTCCAACATTTCCCGGTTAAGTACCATCATGGATACCTTGCCGTTCCGGGAGATTTCAATGGAATCAAGGGCGAGAAGAAGCAACTTGATTCGGCCGAGGGAGTATGTACCATACACATGTTGTGCCACATTATAGGGATCGACACCCAACCGAACCATTTCCTCACAGATGGCAAAAGCGACCCGGGTCGTATTTGAGAAACGAAACGATCCGGTATCGGTCAATATCCCCGTATAGATCGATGTGCCGATCGCGCTGTCCATCGGGATGTTCATTTCCCCGATCAGCCGGTAGACAATCTCGGCCGTTGCACACGCGCAGGTATCGACCAGTTGATAGTCACCGAAACCGGTATTGGTGATATGATGATCGATGTTAATAACAACCGGTATGCGACAAATCCATGATCGCGATTTACCCACCCGGTCCAGATCGGCGCAATCCAGAACAATAGCTGCATCAAAGGATTCCGTATCGTCAAGATCATGCACAATGCAATCCGATGACGGCAGAAAGCGATACACGACAGGAACCGGGGTCTCACTAAAGAGGGTAACACGATCGACCTGCGTGGCCATGGCAAGCCCGGTGGCCAACAGCGACCCGACAGCATCTCCATCCAGATTGACATGACTGACGATCAATAGATGATTGCTATTCCTCAACTGTTGAATGATCTGTTTCATCTTCTGCTGCGATCTTGATTGATTTTAGTGCATTATCTATCTTTGAGCCGTAATCGAAAGATTCGTCATAGAAGAATTTGAGCTCAGGCATATAGCGCAAACCCAGTTGGCCGGCAAGGGTGCGCTTTACATACCCCCGCGCACTGTTAAAACCATCAAGGGCAGCGGCCCTGTTTGCTTCACCACCGGATACGGTGAAGTAGATCCGAGCGGTTCTCAAATCCCGGGACATATTCACACCGGAAATGGTAGCCATTCTCAGGCGCGGATCGCTGATTTCCCTCTGAAGCAGAATCGACAGTTTCTTCTGAATAAGACCGCCCACCCTTTCAGATCG
>JAZFSW010000506.1:0-3701 GCA_036446375.1 Desulfobacterales bacterium
CATGGAGAATTCCGGGCTGAATCCCAAGATGGTTGTACCCGGAGCCACGGAAGAAGAGCATCTATCGTTTCGGGGTAATGTCCTGGATCGAAAGAAGTATGAAGACATGAGAGATGAGTACTATCGGCTCAGGGGCTGGGATGGTGCCACCGGGTTTCAGACCGCCCAATCCCTGGAAGCGCTGGATATGGACGATGTCATCGAGGAGCTGAAAGAGCGGGAGTTGCTGGGATAGGGGTAGGCACCAAGGAAGGCAAGGATGAAAGCAGAGGACGGATGACCGTAGACAGATACCGACTAACAGAGGACAGAAAATGTCCAATGGTCAATGCCGATGACCAATCATGAAGGAGGCACCATAGATGAGCGCAGATAAGCAGAGTAGCGGCTATGACAAAATTTACCAGGCGTATCATGAAAAGAGAGACCATTTGATGCAAATGGGGGGTGAAAAGGGCGTGGAGAAGCAACATAAAGCGGGAAAACTCACCGCCCGGGAACGCCTCGATTATTTATTTGACGAGGGATCGTTTACCGAACTGGGGCTGTATGTTGAGCACAGGACAACCGCATTTGGCCTTGGAGAAAAAGAAATACCTGCAGAAGGTGTGATAACCGGTTTCGGAAAGGTCAACGGCAGAAATGTCGTCGCTGCCGCAGAGGACTTCACCGCAATGGCCGGCACTTTTGGTGAATACCACGGGAAGAAATTCTCAGAAGCAATTACACGGGCCAAAGAGATGGGAGCGCCCTTTGTCGGCATGAACGATTCAGGGGGAGCTAGACTCCAGGAAGGAATTGACACGCTACAGAGCTATGCATGGCTTTTTAGAGATCAGATCCTGGCCTCGGGTATTATCCCTCAGATAGCCGTGATCATGGGACCCTGTCTTGGTGGACAGGCGTATCATCCGATCATGCAGGATTTTGTAATCCAATGCAAGGACACCGGTTTCATGGGAATTGCCGGACCGGCTTTTGTGGAGGCACAGCTGGGACAGGAGATTAGTATCGAGGATCTTTGCGGCGTCGATGTCCATGCGAAACGCTCCGGTCAGGCGCACTTCAGTGCGGAAGATGACAAAGATGCCCTGGACAAGGTTAAGCGTATATTGAGTTTCTTGCCATCCAACAATCAGGCCAAAGGGCCGGTTCTACCGATACCGGATAATTCGGAAGCGGCAAATCCGGATCTGGATACGGTGGCACCAGAAGCGCCCAACCGCTCGTTTGATATGCACAAAGTGATTCTGGGAATCGTCGATAATGGTGATTTCCTTGAAGTGTTTGAAGCATTTGCACAAAATGTCATCATTGGTTTTGGCCGGTTCGAAGGCCGAACAGCGGGCATTGTTGCCAGTCAGCCCAGAGTTAAAGGGGGCGTGATCGATTGTGATGCGGCAGACAAGATCTCACGATTTGTAAGGTTCTGTGATCTCTTCAACATCCCCTTGATCAATCTTCACGACACCCCGGGCTATATGATTGGTCCGGATCAGGAATTCAAGGGAATCCTCAGACACGGCGCCAAGATGCTCTATGCCTATGTGGATGCAACGGTTCCGAAGATTACCATCATTTTGCGAAAATCCTATGCCGGCGCCTACCTCGGTCTGTGCTGTAAAGATACCGGAGCCGATTTTGTTTATGCATGGCCCAATGTCAAACTTAGTATTGTGGGCGGGGCAACGGCGGCAAGCGTTATTTTCGCTAAAGAAATCAGGGCATCCGACGATCCTGACAAAACAAGGGCAGAGCGGATCAAAGAATATGAAAGCAAGTTCGAAAACCCATACGAAGCGGCCAAGCGCGGGTATGTGGATGATGTAATCATGCCAAGGGACACGCGGAAGACCATCATCCGGACCCTCGACATCCTTGCCAACAAGACGGTGGTACGGCCATACCGAAAGTACTCAAACATCAATATGTAATGGCGTCGTGGAAAATCCTCATCTACGGCGTTATAGCACTTGGCCAGGCGTTCGACATACGACAAGTATGCCTTCACACCTGGCCAAGCACTATGCCTTGTATATGAAGATTTCCACTTAGCCATGGGTAATATTCTTGCGAGCTCTAGATATGTGATGGCGTCGTGGAAAGTCGCCATCTGCGGCGTTATAGACATTTCGCTGGAGGATAGGGTTGTGCTTCGACCGGCAATGTCTATTTGAAGTGTTTATCAATGGCGTCAATCAGGACCTTTGTCTGATCGGCAAGAAGAGAAAAGCCCTTGATATGTTTGAAGAGGATCCTGCGGCTCTTATCGACAATGAAGTAACCCCGGTTGGCGACTTTATGATCCTTGTGAAAAGAGCCATAGGCTTGGGCGGTTTTCCCTCCGGTATCCACAAGAAGGGTGATCTTGCTGAGGCTGTTTTTCGCTATGAACTTCTGATGTGATTCTTTCGAATCAACGCTGATGCCAAGTATCTTGATATTCCGTGAGTCAAATTGCTTAATGTTTTGTTGGAACTCAACAAATTCAATGGTTCACCCCTTGGTATCATCTTTGGGGTAAAAGACGACCACCGCTCCCCGGTGATCGTCCAGAACCTTACTCAGCGTTACCGGGTTGCCGTTCTGGTCCGGTAATGTGAAATCGGGTGCGATTTCAAGGGCCTCGTTACCAGCGCCGTGTAACAAGGATGCCGTGAAAAATAACATAACAGCCAGCAAGGGTAAGATCTTATTCATATGCATTTTATACTCCTGACCCGGCTAAACCGGAAAAAGTAAGCAATCCCATCCACCCAGTTCATCCTGGCCTGCCGCGGCGAAGCGTTGGCGAAGGCGGGTGGTCCTATCGGAATCAGCGTTTTCGGCAGTTAATCAAATTTCCCATGGCGTCCGGCACCTTGGGCAAAGCGTTGGGCACCCTCCCGGGTTTCCCCGCTCTCTATCGTTCCCAGCCCCAGACGAAATTCATTTTCCATGGCCTGCTGAAACGACAGGTCGTGCTGTTCGTAGGCGGAACGTCTGTCGCTTCTCATACAGCGTTCGGGAAACGAGGCGATCTGTAATGCGAGCTTTTCCGCTTCCGCTCGTGCCGTACCGGTCTCCACGACCCGATTGGCCAGTCCCATGCGCAGGGCTTCCTCAGCGCCGACCGGACGACCGGTTAGCATCATGTCCATCGCCTGGGAAAGGCCAATCAATCGGGGAAGGCGCACCGTTCCGCCATCGATCAATGGGACCCCCCAGCGTCTGCAGAAGACACCAAAGGTCGCATCCCTTTCCACCACCCGAAGATCACACCAGAGGGCAAGCTCCAGGCCTCCTGCCACGGCATATCCTGCGACAGCTGCGATGACGGGTTTACTCAGAGCCATACGGGTGGGTCCCATCGGGCCGTCCCCTTCTTCCGACAACCGGTTTGCCTGATCAAGATTTTCACTGGCTGATTTAAGATCTGCTCCGGCACAAAAGAATCCCCCAGCCCCGGTAAGAACCGCTACTTTTGCACTCTCGTCCGCTTCGAAGGCCCTAAAGGCATCCGCCAACGCCTCAGCAGTGGGACCGTTGACGGCATTCCGGACCTCCGGACGATTGATGACAATGGTCGTAACAGGACTATTCTTCTCTGTTAGAACGAGCATCCTTGCTCCCCTTTCTTCCCACTGTTTACTGCATGCTTCCTACTGCCTACTGTTTTCTCCCTTTCTCCCCTTCACCGATTGTTCCACTCTTTCTCCTAC
>JAZFSW010000507.1:0-2288 GCA_036446375.1 Desulfobacterales bacterium
CGTTCCGTCAAAATCAAAAATGACCGCCTTGATCTTTCGCTTTATCAGAGAATCCTTCCTTAAAGAATACTTCCAGGACAAAAAGACCCGCTTGAGCACGATAGCATTGGAGATCGCGGCCACGAGAAACAACGCAACAAACACTGAGATCGGGTGCAGGAATGCCATCACACCGCCAAGAAAAAGCACAAACAGCCTTATGTCTCTGCCTCTTCCCGCAGCAATCCATTTCCCCTGATATTGGTAGTTGAAATCAGCTATCGATTTCGACGAGGTGTAGCTTACCATCAGGTTGCCGGATATCGCCAATCCGGAGATCAGCAAAACGAACGGGTCGGCAAAACCCCCGAACAGTTGCGTGGTCTCCGCCGACATCAGGGAGTAGTAAAACATGCCAAAGAGGATGAAACAGTCCGAGTATCGGTCCAGCACGGCATCGAAAAAATTCCCAAACGGCGTTTGCATCTTTTTCAGGCGGGCGATTTCCCCGTCGGAGCCATCCAGTATACTTGCCAGATGGATCAGAATCCCCCCGAGGACGGCCTGATGAAGAAAAAAGGACAGGCCGGCCATGGCTCCCACGACAGCGCTTACCACCGAGACCTGATTCGGGGTGATCCTGTCATAGAGTTTCAAAATCAGCGGGGTAAAAATCCGGGTCGAGAATTTCCGGTTGATGTGTCGAGAGACCCAACCGTCATGCGGCTTTGCCAGTGTGCTGCACAGCATGTTCCCGGCTTTTTTCCGGTCCTGCGGCGTGTCGATGTCCATCCAGTAGTGGTCCCCGATGTCGAAAACCCCGGCCTTTCCTTCTTTTCCCAGTATTCTGACAGCGCCCGAGAGGGAAGTGTCTCCGTTTCCGGAACTCTGTTCGATGGCGTCAAAGATGGCAGGCGAGCAGAGAAACATGCCCGTATCGTAGGCATTGTATTCTTCGAGATTCTTCCCGATATCGGAAATCGCACAGTCTTCAACAGACACTTTTGTGACGTCATTCACATCGACGAGATTGTTTCCTTTGATGTTGAAGTCAGCCGCCAACACGACTTCGCCATCCGTGATCGGCTCTCGCACCAGGTTGGCCAGCGTGATCTCTTCGAAGATGTGATCGGTCATCAACAGGATGAATTTCTCGCTGAAAAACCTGCGTGCCTTCAGGACGGATATGCCGTTGCCCTTTTCCCATTCATCGTTTACGATATGGGTTATCTTTACGTTCTTGTTCCGGCTGAATTCATCCAGGAAGCACCTCACCTTCTCCCCATTGTATCCAGTCACAACGTAAAAGTCGGTCAGGCCGGCATCCTTAGCGGTTAGTATTACACGTTCTATGAGAGACAGCCCCAGAAGCGGAATAAGGGGCTTCGAATCACCCCCTTTTGATAATCTAATTCCCTTGCCTGCAGCAAGGATCAGGCACTTCACCACTTGCGATGCTCCAGTAAATGGTCTAAGAAACCATCAGGGCTGCAGCTGTTTTCGTTAATCTTCCCTTTTTCCCTGGATAAAATCTTCCACCCTTTGATATGCCTCATCGTCCGTGAGCTGCTTCGGCGGATGCTTTGCGAAATACGACGACGGTGAGTAAAGAATCCCTCCCTTACCTCGATCGAGAGCCAGCTTGCAGCACCGGATGGAATCAATGGCCACCCCAGCGGAGTTCGGGGAATCTTCCACCGAGAGCCGCAGCTCCAGGTTCATCGGCACATCGCCGAAAAGCTTTCCCTCCATCCGAATGAAACATACCTTGTTGTCTTTCTGCCACGGCACGTGATCGCTCGGCCCAATATGAATATTCTCCTCTTCCAGCCGTTCGCCGACAACGGCCTGGACCGCCTCGGTCTTGGATGTTTTCTTGGAGGCGAGCCGGTGTCGGGCCAACATGTTCAGGAAGTCCGTGTTGCCGCCGGTGTTCAATTGATACGTTCGTTCCAGCTTCGCTCCTCGCTTCTTGAAAAGGTCCGACAACACCCTGTGGGTGATGGTGGCGCCGATTTGTGCCTTGATGTCATCGCCGATGATGGGAATGTTCTTTTTCTCGAATTTCCGCGCCCACTCCGGGTCGCTTGCGATGAAAACCGGAATATTGTTGATGAACGCTACGCCCGCATCCAGGGCGCATTCCGTATAGAATCTCGTGGCCTCCTCGGAACCGACGGGAAGGTAGTTCAGGAGAATTTCCGATTCGGACTCTTTCAGGATATTGACGATATCCTCTTTTGTCGGTTCTTCTTCGCTGCTTGGGACAAAGGTATACTTTTCGTCGTAATCCTTCATGTGCTCCGCAA
>JAZFSW010000508.1:0-7970 GCA_036446375.1 Desulfobacterales bacterium
TCAATACCTGATGGAAGTGTTGAAATTCGAAAGGCCTCTGGAATGAGAATTACACTACCGCACTTGCTAGAAGTGTTAAGATTTGAAAGGCCATTGGAGTGAAAATCACACCCACCGCGATTGAAGATGTGCTCATTATTGAACCTCGGGTGTTCAGCGATCCCCGTGGGTTCTTTCTGGAGACCTATCATCAGGACCGATACAACGCTTCCGGTATTCTACCGGTCTTTGTCCAGGACAACCTTTCCTATTCGGTTGAAGGTACGCTTCGCGGATTGCACTTTCAGAAACAAAGACCCCAGGCAAAACTCATACAGGTCATTGCCGGTGAGATTTTTGATGTTGCCGTTGATCTGAGACCCGGCTCAGCAACCTTCGGAAAATGGGCCGGCGTTACGCTGTCTGAGACAACGCCGCGTCAGCTGTATATACCGGAAGGGTTTGCCCATGGGTTTTGCGTGACAAGCCAAACGGCATATTTCCTGTATAAATGCTCCGATTTCTATGCTCCCGATGACGAGGGGGGCATAAAATGGTCCGATCCGGATATCGGCATCACATGGCCGGTGGAGCATCCGATTGTATCCGAAAAAGATAACAGACTGCCCACGCTTTCAGCAGTCTCATCTGCGCAACTCCCCACCTTGAGCCACAGGCCATGAAAGCACTTGTCATCGGAACCCGGGGGCAATTGGGCTGGGAGCTTATCCGTCAGGGGGAGCATGTTGACATCGAGATCGTTGGTGTCGATCTTCCCCAATTGGACATCACGGACCCGGTTGCCGTCGAAACGAGCCTCACCACACATCATCCCCATCTGGTTATCAATGCAGCAGCCTATACCAATGTAGATGGCGCACAGGCAGAGAAAGATCACGCCTTTGCCGCCAACAGCCAGGGGCCGAGAAATATCGCCGCGGCTTGTGCATCCATCAATGCCTCGCTGATCCAGATATCAACCGATTTTGTGTTTGATGGCAGCAAGGGATCTGCCTATCGTGAATCAGACGTGGTCGCACCAGTCAGTGTGTATGGCAAGAGTAAAGCCGCCGGGGAAGATCAGGTTCGGTCCCACTTGGCGGAACATATCATTCTCAGAACGTCCTGGTTGTACGGAGTTCACGGCGATAATTTTGTAAAAACCATGCTGGATCTTGGGGAAAAGAACACCACACTGCGGGTCGTGGCCGATCAATATGGTTCGCCGACAACAGCAGCAGACCTGGCTGCGGTCATCTTTACACTGGCAGCTCGGATACAATCGGAAGCCAGCATATCCTGGGGAACCTATCACTACAGCGGCGCTGGGGTGACAACCTGGTATCGGTTTTCAGAAACCATATTCAAGATGGCGGCACAATATCATTCATTCAAGGTAAAAGGGGTGGAACCGATCACCACCGAAGCATTTGCCGCAGCAGCACCCCGACCGCCCTATTCTGCCCTCGATTGCAGCCTGATTGAAAAAACCTTCGGGATAAAATCCCGGCCCTGGCAGGAGGGGTTAGCAGAAACCATTGACCGTATTTATGCGTGAGAGCCTTCTCACGAAACAAACAGGCCGACACCCATGTCCCCCGAAAAGAAGATAGAACTACTTGCACCTGCGGGCAATTTTGAAAAGCTCGAACTGGCTATCCACTATGGTGCCGACGCCCTGTATCTTGGCGGCGAGGCCTTCAGCTTGAGAAATTACGCCGGCAATTTCTCTCTCGATAACATGCGGGATGCCGTCAGCATCGCCCATCAAAACAAAGTGAAGGTCTACGTGGCCTGTAATGTCTATGCGAGAAATTCCGAACAGCCAGACATCGTGGCCTACCTGGAGAAGCTTGGAGATATCGCCCCGGATGCCGTTATCATTGCCGATCCCGGTGTGTTCATGACCGCAGGCGAGATCATCCCCCATATCCCGGTCCATCTGAGCACCCAGGCCAATACCACCAATTACAGGAGTGTACTGTTCTGGGAGAAACTGGGGATCAAGCGAATCAATGTCGCCAGGGAATTATCGCTGAAAGAAATCGGCGAGATATCGGCACAGACGTCGCTGGAGATCGAAGCCTTTGCCCACGGGGCCATGTGCATCGCCTATTCGGGACGGTGCTTATTGAGCAGTTACATGGTCGGTCGGGACAGCAATCGTGGCGATTGCGCCCATTCCTGCCGGTGGTCCTACGCGGTGTCCGAAGCATACCGGCCGGATCAGTATATGCCCCTTGAGGAGGATGATCGGGGATCATATATATTCAGCTCCAAGGACCTGTGTATGATAGAGCATGTGGATGAGATGATCGAATCCGGTATCGTCTCCCTGAAGATTGAGGGGCGGATGAAAGGGATCAACTATCTGGCTTCCACCGTGAAAGTATACCGGGAAGCCATCGACGCCTACTATGACAGTCCAAAGGACTACCGTGTAAGAAAGGAGTGGATCGAAGCGCTTTCCCATGTCAATTACCGCGGCTTTTGCACCGGTTTTTATCTGGGTGACCCGAATCAGGTTATCCCCAACTATGCCGGTTCAAGGCCACAGACCGGCAATCGCTTCATAGGGAAAGTAAAACAAATCATTGGCCCCGGGGTGATAGATGTAGAGGTTCGCAACAAGATGTATGCCGGAGACCCGATAGAGATTCTTAAACAGAAAGGTCCGGTGGAGCTGTCAAGCATCGAGGACATCAGAGACGATGAGGGGCAATCCATTCCCTTTGCTCAACCGGGCAGTCGGGTAACCCTCACCCTTTCGGGGGAATGCGCTCCCAATGATCTGATTAGAAGAGTCACGCCTGTTTCGGCATAAGGGAAGGAATGTTTGCCGCCAAGGCACGAAGGCACAAAGATACAACCGAATATTCAGGACCTGCGTTCCCTGGTGTCTCGGAGCTGCAGTGGCAAGAAGAAGTGACAACGTATTGTCTTGAGAAAAGGATGGAAGCAAGAACCGATATCGGAGAATTGTGATCTGGGGCATTGAGATAAAAGAGAATACCAAGCTGAAGATCCTTGTCTTTTCTCTTCTGCTCACGGGTAGCGTGCTTGTCGGCATCACCGGCGGCGTGCTCTATGCCATTACCCGGGACCTTCCACAGATTCGAGCGCTGGAGAACTTTCAACCCTCTGCCATCACCCGAATATATTCGGCCGATAAGGTGTTGCTTCACGAGCTGTTTGTCGAAAAAAGAGATCCAGTGCCACTATCGGCAATGCCCCAGAATCTCAAAAGCGCTATCCTCGCAACGGAAGACAGGACATTTTATCAACACAGCGGAATCAATCCAAAAGGGATTCTCCGGGCAATAATCAGAGACATATGGGCCGGCGAGTTTGTCGAAGGTGCCAGCACCATTACCCAGCAATTGACCAAGACGCTTTTTCTTTCCCCCCAGAAGAAGTTGGTACGAAAGATCAAAGAGGCCTTTCTCGCCTTTCAGCTGGAACGCCGCTATACCAAAGATGAAATATTAGAATTCTATATGAACCAGATCTATCTTGGCAGTGGTGCCTATGGCGTTTCTTCTGCCGCAAAGATCTTTTTCGGAAAAGAGGTCGCGGATCTGACACTTGCCGAATGCGCTCTGGTGGCGGGCATGCCCAAAGCACCCTCGCGCTATTCTCCCTATGTTGATCGGGATCTGGCCTTAAAACGCAGGGCAACGGTGTTAGGGCAGATGAAACAGATCGGTGTCATCCCGGACACGGCCTACAGCCAGGCCATGGCCGAGCCGCTCAGCCTGAAAAGGCCTGAAAGGGCGATGCGTGCACCGTATTTTGTGGCCTATACAAAAACCATTCTGGAAAAGCAGTTCGGCTCATCCCTGCTCTACAAGGGGGGATTTACCATATCCACCACCCTTTCCTATGCTCTGCAGCTGGCCGCAGAGCGTTCAGCCCAACGGTGGCTTCCGGCACTGGAAAAACGAATGGCCAGAAACAACATAACCCATCCGGATCCTCAATATGCCATTATTTCTCTGGACGTCCATTCCGGGGGTATCCTTGCCATGGTCGGGGGAAAGGACTATCTGGAAAGCCCCTTTAATCGCGCCACCCAGGCCAAACGACAGCCCGGATCTGCCTTTAAACCCATCATCTACGGGTTGGCGATAGAAAAGGGGTTCCCCCAAAACAAGGTGCTGCTCGATGCACCGGTTGCATTTAGGCAAGCCGGGAATCAGGAGGATTGGAAGCCCGAAAACTATTCGAAGCACTTCCAGGGAGAAATGACCATGAGACACGCCCTGGTTCTTTCAAAAAATGTGCCGGCAGTTCGACTTCTCGAAATGCTCGGTCCTTCCGCGGCCGTATCCTTTGGTTATCGTCTGGGTATTCAGACCCCTCTCCTGCCCAATCTGTCCCTTGCATTGGGCACATCGGAAGTAACGCTTATCGACCTTGCTACAGCCTATGGGGTGTTTGCAAATGGTGGGAAAAGGGTAGCTCCCAATAGTGTTGTGGCTGTGATAGACGGCAGGGGGCAACAGCTCTGGCACGTGAAGCCCCAACAAGAGCTGGTTGTGTCTGCTGATGTTGCTGCCATTGTAACCAATATGCTGGAAGGGGTCATTACGGAAGGAACCGGTAGAAAAGCACGGGTTCTGGGTCGACCGGTTGCGGGCAAAACCGGAACAACCAATGACTTTAGGGATGCGCTCTTTGTCGGCTATTCGCCATCGATTACGACCGGTGTCTGGGTCGGTCAGGATCGGTTCCATACCCTGGGGAAAGGCGAAACCGGGGCAAGAGCAGCCCTTCCCATATGGATTGACATCATGTCTGCAGCGCTCAAAAGCACACCCTATGAAGTTTTTGAACTACCGGCGGATGTGGTTCAGATACCCATGGACCCCCTTACCGGGCACCGGACCCAAGCCGACGCACCCAATGCCGCTATGGCCCTTTTCAGAAAAGGAACCGAACCCCGTTAAGGGATCGGTGGACGGTTGCGGTTGCGCGGCTTGTAGTAGCTTGTGTATCGTTCCTTTGAGCAATGCCTCTGGCTAAACCACAGCCAGTCTGATCGCCTAAGAAACTGAATTCTCTCGCAAAGGCGCAAAGACGCAAAGAAAAGACTTTAAATATTAATGTTTTACCTCTGTGAGCTCTGTGAGAAATAGAAATGTAGTTTCTCATACGAGGAGCTATGAAAAGAGCAGCGACAAGGCGTAGATGGCACTATTGCCGAGGATGTGAATGACGATCGGGGTTATCAGGCTACCGCTGACTTCATAGGCGAGGGCAAAGACAAAACCGCCAACGATTTGAGGCAGGGGGATCGGATGGGTGACTGAATGAGCCAATACAAAGACCACTGTAGTCAGGAAAAGGGCGGGCACGATACCCCACCGTCTGAAAAAACCGTACATCAGTCCCCTGAAGAAGATTTCTTCCGCAACGGGGCCCACTACGCCTGCAGTGCAGAACAAGAGGATGATATCTGCTGAATCCGGCGGCATGGCAACGGCGATATAGGCAAAGGGGTCAAGGCCGGCACCAATCATCACGGCGGCAGCAATTGCCGTCAGCGCCCCAAAGCCCGCAGACCACGCTATCCCCTGCTTCAGCCCGCGACCCATCGTCAATCGGTGCAATCCGATATCCTGAAGCCCTTTCCCGAAGCGCAACACGATCAGGATCATCAGGATACTTTCCAGCAACCGTGCAACGCCTGTTAACGCCATCCCACTCAACCGGCCATCCATCGCAAGGAAGCGGAGGACTATTTCGGTAGCAACCAGGGCCATCAGGGAGAGCAAGATGGGCCTTACTTCGATTTGGTTTGTGTCCACCCCAGTCTCCTTAAGGCCCTATAGGCATAATCTTGTACATACCAATGATCCGATGTTTCGATGACATTGATGATGGTGCCGACGACGGCTCGATCTTTCTGCCTGCCCAGGGATGCCAGCGCCATGCAGATCACATTCGGATTGGGGTCATCAAGAAGGGCCACAAGATGATTGACCGTATCGGGTTTCCGGTCGGTGGCAAGTGCCTTCGCCAACCAGTAGCGCACCGGTATGTGGGGGCTGTTTGATAATTTCAGATGAGTCAAAGACCCGTCGAGTTCCATTGCCTTGCGGGAGATGGTTTTGAGTGCCGCGACCTTATCTTGCCAGTGTTCCGAGGCCAGGGCTGCCGGGATATCTCTTGGCGCTACAGGCGGCTTTCTGTGGTGCTGGAATAAGAAAAACAGCGAAAGACCGATCAAACAACATAGCGCCGACGCGGCTATCGACGCGGCCCCGACACTCATGCAAAACGAGCAGACAAAACGCAACAGAGCATAGAGAAGAACATACAGGGCAAGGGGGAAACCCAGCAGCAGGGAGATGTAGATCAGCTGACGAAAGACATGATGCCGATCACTTTTCGAAGACACCCTTTTCAAAGCACCAACAGGATCGGCGGAAAATTCCTCCTGCATCATTTTCAGAACAGATCGGTGTCTATGGTAGAATACCAGGTCGGTGTCTTTTCTTACGATATCCAGATCAGCAGATGACCCATCGGGTACCGGTAGATAATCCTGATGCAACAGGTTCTGCTGTATCCCGGATGCCTCGGATTCTTTCTTGATACCCGACAGGGTATAGGTCTTTAGCGTCTTTCGGCCCAGCGGTTTAATAACCCTTGCCGGGTAGAGGGTGTATTCGTAGTAACGGTCACTGAAGGCCGTTCCCCACGAATTGGTAAGGAGCAGGTTGTCCCTGATATCAAGGAAGAACGAACCGGTCTGCTGCGAGGTCCACAGCAACGCCAATACGATGACGGGAATAACATGGCCCCATGGGCGTACTCTTTGTTCCTGATGGGTCCCTCGACGGATCCACTTCAATGAAACGACCGAAACAAACACCGGCAGGATAACAACATAGAGGGTTACCAGAGGTGAGAACCCGTTCCAATTGACCCCCGCCACACATGCCAACCAGAGCAAGACAAGGATTCCAAAAACGATCCTGTTCCGGTTAAACAGTCGATCCCAGCACCAGACAGCCCCGAGGGTGAAAAGCGAAAGACCGGCACCAATACTACAGGTGAAAAACAGCCCTCCGACAAATGCCGGCGTGAATGCCAGCAACCGATCTGCTATCAGCTCGCTGGGAACAGTTACGTACCCGTTGGCCTTAATGAGGGAGAGGGTTCGATGAAAATCAATATTGGAAAGATATACCTGTAGGGTGGCAATGACCTGAGCGACCCAAAGCCCCAGACATAAGATCATAGCCGGGTAAAAGGTTCTGCTCTTGTTTCCTGTGGAAAGCATCATACACGGTCTCAATGAATTGGTGCGGGATACAGGATTTCCGGGTGCTGAACAATCCCCCGCGAAGTTCCTGACGATGGCCCATAGATATCACAGATAATGCATCCCGGTAAAGGATGGTGTGGACATTGGTTGACGGCAGCGAAGGCAAACGGCCCATTCCAACTTGATTTGGCGGGAAATGGTGGTATAAAGGATCATTATGATACGAAAAGCAACCATAGGGGATGTGGAGTCGATCTTCACACTTCTCCAGGACTACGGCAGAAGTGGTGAACTGCTCCCGCGACCCTTGAGCGAGCTATATGATCACCTCAGAGATTTCTCGGTGTTTGTTGACGATGCAGATGAAACGGTCCTCGGATGCTGCGCCTTGCAGATCTGCTGGAAAGATCTGGCGGAAATTCGATCCCTCGCCGTTCATCCAGAACATGTGGGGCAAAATATCGGATCCAGACTCTCAGAGACCGTCCTCGCCGAGGCTGGTGCGCTAAGTATGCAGAAAGTGTTTACCCTGACCTATCGGCCTGAGTTTTTCGGGCAGTTTGGATTCACTGAGATCGACCGTTCCGAACTTCCCCTGAAGATTTGGGGGGAGTGTCTTTCCTGCGTAAAATTTCCGGATTGTGATGAAACAGCAATGATGAAAGAAATAGGTTAAGTATAGATTACATTTATCGGGAGGGGGGGGAGTTTCCAG
>JAZFSW010000509.1:0-2968 GCA_036446375.1 Desulfobacterales bacterium
CGTGGGAGTTCCTCACCGGCGTCTCCGATGATCTTCATGTCTACACCGAAGATCGGTCGGCCCTGTTTCAGCGACAGATCCAGTTTTTCCTCAAAGGAGTTCCCGAGGTGTTTCTTTCTGGGATGACAGACCGTCCCAAGGGGACTCATTTCGGTCATGCCCCAGGCATGCAGAACGTCCACATCGTACTCCTTTCTGAATGTTTCAACCATGGCCTTCGGTGCTGCCGCCCCACCGATGATGGTCCGTTTCATGGTGGAAAAACGCTTGCCGTTTTCCTTGATGTAAGACAGCAACATCATCCAGACTGTTGGAACACCGGCTGACAGGGTTACTTCTTCGGCTTCCATGAGCTCGAAGATGGATTCGCCATCCATTCGTGGCCCGGGCATGACCATCTTGGCCCCACACATGGCAGCTGCATAGGGGATGCCCCAGGCATTGACATGAAACATAGGCACTACCGGCAGGATTGTTTCGAGTCCCGATAGCCCCAACCCGTCCGGCATACAGGCAGCGTAGCTGTGCAGGATCGTCGAGCGGTGGCTGAACGTGACGCCCTTGGGGTTTCCCGTGGTTCCGGAGGTATAGCAGAGCGATGACGCGGTGCGTTCGTCGAACTGCGGCCATTGATAGTCATCGTCGCACCCGGCCACCAGGGTCTCATAGCAGATCGGGTTGGGCAGTTCCGTATCGGGCATATGCTGCTCATCGGTCATGAAGATGAACCCCTTGACCCCCGTAATCTGATCGGCAACGCCCTCTAGAAGCGGCACAAAGGTCAGGTCCACAAATATATACTGATCCTCGGCATGGTTGATGATGTAGGCAATCTGCTCCGGAAAAAGCCGTGGATTGATCGTGTGACATATCGCCCCGATTCCAGAAACACCGTAGTAGATTTCCACATGCCGGTACCCGTTCCAGGCCAGGGTACCCACCCGATCGCTCTCTTGAACCCCGAGCTTTTCGAGCACCTTGGCCAGTTGCCGGCAGCGCACAGCACAATCCCGGTAAGTGTAACGGTGAATCGGCCCTTCAACGGTTCGTGACACAATCTCGCCATCTGAATGATACGCCTCGGCAAATTCAATCAAGGATGAAATCAACAAGGGTCGCTCCTGCATTAGACCGAACATCACTACCTCCTTTTATATTTCTATCGTAATCATACTTCCACCTGTTACCTGCACACGGATAGAGCGCTTTTGGAGCCCGGATGAGGGACGACAGGGAGGACATGAGGTCATCGGTATGCTATCCCTACCGCCACAACAGCGGCGTAGGGATTTTCAGGAACACCCGTCTGCCGATCAATCGTCTGTCTGTCACGGAAAAGCGTCTGTCTGGCCCATCGTCATGCAAAGTCGCGAGTCAGACAATACTGTATCGATTGTCTTAGCATCTTCAATCCTTATATGCCAAGACGAATCTTGTCTCACCGGCACCCGATGGTAGGGAAGAGGGATCGTGGAGTTGACCCGAGCGGGAACTGCCAATACTGCCGGACAGACGATTCGCCGCACAATATGGGATGGTGGATTGACACATCGATCATTTTCATGCCAAAGTGCCCACGTCCTCGGAGCGTTGTAGGGATCTTGGCAGTTCTAGGGAAGTGTAGGCGAGTGGAACGGAAAACAAAGGAGATGTTGATGTTTAAGGTGGGAGACTCTATTTGTTACAGCGACAAGAAAGCGGAAAACGGGGTGATCTTTCAGGGGATCGTTCTTGAGATAAAGGCTCGGATCAGAATCAGTTATCACAACACCAATAGCCAGGAGATCATCTGGGTCGATGCTTCTGAAATCGAATTGCAGAATACGCACCAGTGTTCCCATAAGGCAGAATGCGGGTGGTGTGACGATACCGGAAAATGTCTCTATGACTGATCCTGGCGGGGTTCAGTCGATCAGTAGCGCTTCCGATACAAGATTCACCGTTCCCAGGATAGCATCTGCGGCCAGATGGTTTTCTATGGATCGGTCAAAGAGAATTGACAGACTCGGTTGGAATTCGTCGTCCCCTTCCCACAGAAGATAATACAGGGGGATCTTGGGGAACGGATAGAATCGATAAGCCGCATCCGCATGTTCCAGCGGCTCGCCGGCTTTATTCTCCGCTGCCGCTCTGAATCCTCCAGGATCATAGCCGAAACGGGCCAGCAGAGGGGCAACCGGCAGGTCGTGGGCCCCTTGAAAGAAGATCGCATCCTTTAACTCATTGACCCCAATCATATCGTTTCTGGGCAATGCCGGTGCGGCGGTCTGCAGATAGACCAGCGTGATCAGTTCCTGGAGTGGATGATCCAATAGATTCCATTGCCCATGATGACGGTGCTTGAGCTGACAGTTTTCAATATCAACGAGGATGTCCGTTTCCAGGAAACGAAGGATGAGTTCACTGCTCGAATGCTGTTTCGCAAGGGAACAGTCACAGATCACGGATAGATCCGCTTCTTTTAACGCCTGCCACTGAGCCGTGGCTCCCGTAATCGCTTTTCCCCCTTTTACCTGTGGCGATTCTTCCATGGGGCTGCCCTTCCCTACTCTCGTTTCCTGTCCAGCAGTGCTACCGCCTCGATATGGTAGGTATGCGGAAACATATCGACCGGTTGGATTTGTTCAACCGTATAGGTTTCTTTTAAGAGCGCAAGATCCCTGGCCAGGGTTGCCGGATTACACGATACATATACGATTCTGTCCGGTGCCATCACCAGAATCTGTTCCACGACCTTCTTGTGCATCCCGGAACGGGGTGGATCGATGATCATGACATCGGGCTGTCGATCCAGTTGGGACAGGCAATCCTTAATGTCGCCCTCAAGAAAGCGGCAATTCGTGATATCGTTTATCCGGCAGTTATTCCGGGCATCGGCAACAGAATCCTTGTTGATCTCGATCCCAACGATCTCCTCGGCCTGATCTGACAGATGGATGGCAATGGTGCCGGTTCCACTGTAAAGATC
>JAZFSW010000510.1:0-12020 GCA_036446375.1 Desulfobacterales bacterium
GAGAATCGAAAGTACATGTTTCTTTTCAAGCATTGGATCATCCTTTTCTCATTTTGATGTGTCTATGATTCTCTGTTTGCCACTAAGACACAAAGGCACGAAGACATGCCAGATATCTCCCGTTTAGGAAACAATGCGAAGGCATCTTCTTGTTACCGGAAGCATCCCGTTTTGAAAATGATGGGAGACTCCTTTGTGCCTTCGTGCCTTTGTGGCCATTACCCTTGCTCTGGCAAGTCGGATCATACAAGAATCATCTCCGTGATTGCTGCACCGGCAGGAACCATCGGATAAACGCTTTCTTCCGGTTCTACGGCAAATTCCATGATAACGGTCTTGTTGAGAGACAGCCCCTTCTTCAATACGGACTCGACCTCATCCGGCTTTGTGGCCCTGAGACCTACGGCGCCATAGGCCTCGGCGAGTTTGACGAAATCCGGTGCAAAATCCATCGTTGTACTGGCATAGCGTTTGTCATAGAACAGTTCCTGCCATTGGCGAACCATACCCAGATAGCCATTGTTCAGGATGACCACCTTAATCGGCAAATCGCAGGATATGGCTGTAGCCAATTCCTGGATATTCATCTGAATACTGCCATCTCCGGCAATATCCACAACCAGCTGATCGGGCTGTGCGATCTGTGCGCCGATAGCCGCAGGAAGGCCGAATCCCATGCAGCCCAAGCCGCCCGAAGTAATGAAACGGTTCGGCTTGGTGAAGTGGTAATATTGAGCTGCCCACATCTGGTTCTGCCCCACCTCTGTTGTGATAATCGCATTGCCCTTTGTTATCTCGTATAACTTCTCGACAACAAACTGGGGCTTGATGACCTGCTTCTGATCATAGGCCAGGGGCGCGGTATCCTTCCAGTGCTGGATCTTATCGAGCCATTCTTTTCGCTGTTTCTTTATGCCCTGTAGCTCAAGCGTATCGGTGAGTTTGATCAGCTGCGCCAGTGACATCTTGCAGTCTGCCACCACAGGAATAGTAACCGGCACGTTCTTTCGTATGGACGTTGGATCGATATCGATATGCACGATTTTTGCCTTTGTGGCGAAGGTGTCGATGGTCCCCGTGACCCGATCGTCAAAGCGAACACCCACGGCAATCAGCAGATCGGATTCACTGATGGCCATATTGGCCCGGTACGTACCATGCATACCGAGCATACCGAGCCACAGCGGATCTGTTCCCGGAAATGCACCCAGACCCATCAGGGATGCGGTAACAGGCGCCTGAATCTTCCCTGCAAACTGGGTCAGCTCCTTTGATCCCCCGGAGAGAATCACCCCTCCGCCGGCAAAGATGACGGGGCGTTTTGCGTTCTTTATCAGGGGGATGATTCTTTCCAGCTGCTTTATATTCGGCTTGTATGTCGGCTTATAGGCCTTCATTGAGACTTTTGCGATCGGCTTATAGTCGATTGTCGTACTCTGCACGTCCTTGGGGATATCGATCAGAACGGGACCGGGTCGACCGGAGCTGGCAATATGGAATGCCTCCTTGATGATTCTTCCCAGGTCTTCTGTTCTCTTCACCAGATAGTTATGCTTGGTACATGGCCGGGTAATACCCACAATGTCTACTTCCTGAAAGGCATCGTTGCCGATGAGTGCAGATGGCACCTGGCCGGTAAATATTACGATCGGGATGGAATCCATGTGTGCAGAAGCAATACCGGTTACCGCGTTGGTCGCACCGGGACCGGAGGTGACAAGACAGACACCTACCTTGTGGCCGGCCCTGGCATACCCATCGGCTGCATGGACCGCGCATTGTTCCTGGCGAACCAGTATGTGCCGGATATCTTCTTTGGCAAGTTCGTCATAGATGTCGATCACGGCACCTCCCGGATAACCGAAAATGGTATCCACGCCTTCTTCCTTAAGGACCTTCATCATAATTTGTGCACCGGTGAGCTTCATATTGTCCCTTCCTTTTTCGTCTGCGCCTTCTGGTGTTGGCCTGCCACTGACAATTCCATCAACTCCGCGAGAACCTTTCTCTTTCAGTTTGTCCTTGGTGCAAAATTGATGAACTCGTAAAAAGTCCAAAACATCGTCACTCCCGCGAAGGCGGGAGTCTATAACCTATTGAAAACACTGGATTCCTGCCTTCGCGGGAATGACAGATTTAGGGAATTTTCGACTTTTTGCGAAACTGTCAAAACAGGGCAAAAAAAAATCCGTTATCAGTGTTTCGGGCTGATAACGGATTTTTTATTTAGTATTAAATAATTAAGCCACTAACAACCCCTTTCCTCGGAGCCGACTAGAAGTCGGACGACGAGGCTGGTAATTATGACGACAGGGCTGCTTAGTACCAATTGTGTATTCATGGGATCACATCCAACGTAAGTTAGCCTAGACAAGTATCAGGTACCCAAGACCCCTGTCAAGCATTTTCTTGCACCCTCGATCTCAGTCCTCAGCCTGTCGGCCGAAGCCTTGGAGAAGGCTGGGTCCTGACCTTCACTCCCTATACCCGCACTCCTTATCAAGGCAGCGCAGAAAGGTACCTTCTTTCTTTGTGGTTTTTTCGACGAGAAACGAGGCGCCGCATTGGGGGCATTTCGTTGGCACCGGCTTGTCCCAGATGGCAAAGGTGCATGTCGGATACTTGCTGCAGCTGTAGAAGATCTTTCCCCGCTTGGATTTGCGTTCAACGAGTTTTCCCTCGCAGCTCTTTTCCGGACACTTCACGCCGGTATTCCGATCGGTATGTTCAGGGTCTATCGACTGGGTGTTCTTGCATTCCGGGTAGCCGCTGCAGGCCAGAAATGGCCCGTATTTTCCCTGTTTGACGATCATCGGCCGGTTGCACTTTTCGCAGACTTTATCCGAGGCCTTGTCGGGAATCGGTTCTATCGGACAGATCCTTCCTTTTTCGTCACGCGAATAGTTCCGGGTATATTTGCAGTCCGGATAGCCGCTGCAGGCAAGATAATGGCCATTTCTTCCGATCTTAATATGCAGGGGGCTACTGCACAACGGGCAGGAGAGATCCGTTCGCACGCCGACACCCCGCAGGCTGAGCATGCCGTCGGTGGCGCTTTCCAGTTCCTCCTTGAACGGTTCATAGAAGAGGGTAAGCAACTCCAGAGAACCGATTTCTGCAGCCTCGATGCGATCCAGATCGTCTTCCATCTTTGCCGTAAAATCGATATCGAACAGGTTCGGGAAATTATCGATCAGCAGGTCACTGACAATAAAGCCCAGTTCACTGGGGATGAACTGCTTCTTGGTAAGATCCACATATCCCTTATCCCTGATGGTGGTCAATATCGCAGCATAGGTGCTGGGACGACCGATTCCATTCTCCTCAAGCTCCTTGACCAGTGACGCTTCGGTAAACCGTGGCGGGGGCATGGTGAAATGCTGCTTCGGCTCGAGGGCATTGAGTTTCAGCGCCATCCCCTTTATGAGTTCGGGGAATACTTCTTTTTCGTCGTCACTCTTGCTCTCTATTTCCGCATCCACAGACATGTAGACTGTCATGAATCCCGGAAATTTAACGGAAGACCCGGTGGATGTCAGCTCGTAAGATCCGGCTGAAATGGACACCGAGTTCTGGTTGATCAACGCCTGGGCCATCTGTGAAGCGACAAACCGTTTCCAGATCAGGCTATAGAGAGAGAGTTGGTCCTTGGACAAAAAAGGCGCGAGTTTCTCCGGGGTGTTATGGACCGATGTGGGTCGTATGGCCTCATGGGCATCCTGGACTTTCTTCCGATTCTTAAAGGACCGTGGTTTTTCAAGACCATATTCCTTACCATACTGTTCCTTGATTAACTCAAGCGCCTCCTGGGCGGCTTCAGCGGAAATGCGGGTGGAATCGGTCCGCATGTAGGTAATGAGGCCTTCGGGTTCGCCGGGTCCCAGATCGACACCCTCATAGAGCTGCTGGGCGACGCTCATGGTTTTTCTAGCCGAAAAACCGAGTTTCCGAATCGCTTCCTGCTGCAGTTTGCTGGTGATAAATGGGGGCAGGGGGTTACGTTTGGTGACCTTCTTTTCGATCTTGTCTACCACAAATGAAGCCGCTTCCAATTCATTGGTGATGGTTTTGGCTGTCTTTTCATCGGGGATCTGGATCTTTTTCCCATTCTGCTTTGTCAGTTTTGCGGCAAATGGGGGTGGCTTCTTTCCTGCCAGTTGGGCCGTAATGGACCAGTATTCCACGGAGTCAAAGGCCTGGATTGCCCGCTCTCTTTCACAGATAATTCGCAGGGCCACGGATTGTACGCGACCGGCGCTAAGGCCACCCTTTACTTTCCGCCACAACAGGGGCGAGATCTGGTATCCGACGAGCCTGTCGAGGATCCTGCGGGTCTGCTGTGCCTCGTATTTCTTTATGTTGAGATCTTCCGGTGATGCGATGGCGGCCTGAACGGCATTCTTCGTTAGTTCGTGAAACAGTACACGGTGAAATTTTCTTCCCTTTTTCTTTAGCACCTCTGCCGTATGGTAGGCGATGGCTTCGCCCTCCCGGTCCGGATCCGGAGCAAGAAACACTTCATCTGTGGTTCCGGCGGCGCGTTTCAGGGCGGTGATTATCTTCTGTTTTCCGGATATGGTCCGGTATTTCGGTTTGAACCCATTCTCGACATCCACACCCATCTCTTTAGGGGGCAGATCCCGTATATGGCCCACGGTCGCGGCGACATTGTAGCCATCGCCGAGATATTTCTTTAGCGTTCGCACCTTCGTTGGTGATTCTACGACAACCAGTGGCTTACTCACTTCTGACCTCACAGTTGGTATTATTCAACACCTCAATTGACTGATGGAATCCAATTGAGGCGTTATTCGTTATGGGTTATTCGTTAATTGGCTTCAGATCGCTAGCAGATCAGCACCTCTGCTGTTCGCAGAATACAAGATGGGTCATCGATCGGTAAGAACCATTAACCATCTACAAATAACAAGCGATGAATCTGCAATTGACATTCATCAGGTCGTAACAACCCGCCGCGCTTCAGCATGATCAGCTGAACAATGTATCCGAGACCGAAAACAACTTTCCCGGCGATTGCTGAACGTGTTGACTGAGTTCAAGCTGCAGCAAGATGCTCAGGACTTTGCCCGGGGCCATGGATACTTTCCGCACAATCTCATCGACGTGAAGAGGGTAGGGCCCAAGGGTATCGAATACGGTCTTCTCATCGGCTGACAGGGGCGGCATCGCAACGTTTACCGCGGTTCTTCCTGTATCCGCGTTTCTCGAATCTTTCCCGGGCACCCATGGGCCGATGGCAGGGCCAAGTTCGTCTAGAATGTCCTGAGCATTCTCCACCAGTTTTGCGCCTTCCTTTATCAGGGTATGAGTACCCATACTCTTGAAAGAACGAATACTGCCGGGAACGGCAAACACTTCCCGGTTCTGCTCAGCTGCAAGCCGGGCAGTGATTAACGATCCGCTTTTCTGTGTGGCCTCTACCACCACGGTGCCCATCGAACAGCCGCTGATGATGCGGTTTCGTATCGGGAAATTGTATCCTTCCGGTTCCATTTTCAGCGGAAACTCTGAGATCACTGCCCCGTTTTCCGCGATCCTATGGAAAAGGTTTCGATTTTCCGGGGGATAGATTCTTTCCAATCCACTTCCCAATACCGCGATGGTCTTCCCCTTGCCCTGCAGAGCGCCCTCATGGGCCGCGGTATCAATTCCAAGAGCCATGCCGCTGACAATGGTGATATCAAGGGCCGCGAGGGTAACCCCGAGCTGTCGGGTCGTGGAAAGACCATACGTCGTTGCATTTCTTGAGCCGACGATCGATAGATTGCTTGTCGAGCTGTCTAACTGGCCATTGACATATAGAAAGGGTGGCGGATCCGGTATCTCGCGGAGCAGGGGAGGATAGGTGTCATCGTGCAACGTGACAATTTCAAAGCCTTTCTCTTGAGCAGAATCCAGTTCCCTCTTATCGTTATCTGTCGGGGTATGTCGCCGAATGGCGTTCATCACCCGTTGACTCATTCCGTCAATATGGCCCAATTCATCTGCCGGTGCATGAAATACAGCATCGGGAGATTGGAAATGGTCTATCAGCCGCTTGTAAAGGTGGTTTCCGACTCCCGGAACACTTTTCAAGCGAAACCATGGGAGAAGCCTTTCCATAACAACTGTCCCCGCGTTTCAAGTCACCTGCGTTTTCAGTCGTCTACTCTCGGTTCTTGTCCCGGTCTGTCCTTTCTGCCTACTGCCTAGTGTCTACTCCCTACTGCCCTCATCCCTGTCTTTACCGCAGTCCTAAGTCCTCAGTCCTGATCACTTCTTCAGCCCTCAGCCTGCCGGCCGTAGCCCTGGCGAAGGCTTGTCCTCCTTGGCGCGTCGTAGTCTTCAGACGAAGACGGCTGCCCTATTTCTTAATCTGTGCTAATCTGTGTAACCCGCCCGCCTCGCCTGAACCGAGTCCAGACTCGCGACCCGCCCGGCTAGCGCCTGAAGGCGAAGCCGATGGCGGACGGGTGGCGGGCAGGTCTGCGGATCCATTCCTCACTTCTTCGCATGAAATATAAGAAGAATCGGACTGGCCACAAATACCGAAGAATATGTTCCCACAATCACACCGACCATCAAGGCAAAGGCCAGATCGTGGATAATACCTCCGCCCAATACAAAAAGGGTAACAACGACAAAGAGGGTGGTGATCGATGTTAAGATGGTCCGGCTGAGGGTTTCGTTGATGCTCCTGTTGATAATCACCTCCAGGGTGTCTTTATGATACTTTCGTAGGTTTTCTCGTATCCGATCAAAAACGATAATCGTATCGTTCAGTGAATATCCGATGATGGTAAGAAGTGCTGCTACGATGGGGAGGGTAAACTCCTTGTCAGCAAGAGAAAAGATACCCACAGTGATGATGACATCATGGATCAGGGCAACAATTGCACCCATGGCGTATTTCAGTTGGAGAAACCAGAAGAGGACGATGGAAATGATAAGGGCAGCAACGATGAGGATCGGGATGCTGACATTGAAAGCAGACAGAAAATAGACCGCCAGACTCAGCGCCCCTGCCATCACGCCGCTGATCAGCCATTTCATTTCAAAACGCCCCGATATATAAATGGTGATAAACAGCAGTGCATAGAACAGGGCAAATAGGGCTTTTTCCCGAAGATCTTTACCCACCTGGGGACCGACCATCTCTATCCGCCGAAGCTCAACATCGGTACCGGTTGCACTCTGCAACCCATCAACAATGCTCTGGGAAAAGCCATGGCCGGTCATACCGGAAGCATCTGTATGGATAAGATACTCATTATCGCCGGATTCACCAAACTGCTGGACCGATGGCTTTCCGATCTCGGCGAAATTAAGACCGGATTTGATGTCGCCAACGTTTACGGGTGAAGAGAACTTCACTTGTATCAATGTTCCGCCGGCAAAATCGACCCCTTGTTTGAGCCCTTTATGGTAGATTAATGAACCGATGCTGATAAGGAGCACAATAGCGGAGACAACAAAGGCGATACGTCTTTTTCCGATTATATCTATGTTGATACCCGGTTTAATAAACTGCATGCATGGATCCTCTTTCTGCTATGGAAATGTCTAAGTATCGAATGGTGCTATTGTCATCACCGCCCGCTTCGGTTCTCTCGCTCACAGCGAGACCTACCGCTGAGGGCGCAGAGGACAAGCATTGTTATCAAAGCTATCCCATTTGCGGCTTGGCGCCTTTGCGAGAGGACTCAGTTAAATTAACGGCCAGACGGGTCTCTGTTCCGTCCTCCGGTCGCCCGTCTAACGGAATCCGGTACGAGCTGCCTCGCCCGCCTCGGCTTTGGGTGAAGCCGACGGCGGGCTTTTGACCTCAACCGACTGACGAGCTGTCCTTCATATACTGAGCCGCTCTGCCTTCCTCGTAAACAGCAGATACTCAAATACGCTGCGTGTCACCACAAGCGCTGTGAAAAGGCTGGCAATAACGCCCAGGCTCAGGGTGACGGCAAATCCTTTGATCGCGCCGGTGCCGAATTGGAATAGCACCAGGGCGGCAATCAGCGTTGTCACATTTGCGTCAAGAATTGTAAGGGTCGACCGCTCATAGCCCGCATCAACGGAAGCACGGGGTGTCTTGCCCGCATTCATCTCTTCCCGGATGCGTTCAAAAATGATGACGTTCGCATCCACTGCCAATCCGATGGTCAGTATGATTCCAGCTATGCCCGGCAGGGTCAGGGTTGCCTGGAATGCGGCAAGTCCTCCGGCAATCAGTAGGATGTTTAGAAGCAGGGCACAGTCAGCGATGATACCGGAGCCCTTGTAATAGATCGCCATAAAGACAATGACGAGGATGCCGCCGATAAGCATGGAGATCAGGCCTTTCCGGATAGAATCTGAACCGAGAGACGGACCGACAGTTCTTTCTTCAATGATCTTAACTGGCGCCGGGAGCGCACCGGCTCGCAGGATGATGGCAAGATCATGGGCTTCTGCCGAGGTGTAATTTCCGGTAATCCGCGCTTCACCATCCGGAATGCGATCTTTGATGGTTGGGGCCGAATAGACCTTGTTGTCCAGCACGATCGCGAGGCGCTTGTTGATATTTTCCTCGGTGAGTTTTTCAAATATGCGCGCACCCTTCTTGTCCAGACGCATGGAAACAGCGACCTCATTATACTGGGACTCGATGGTAACTCTCGCATCGGTCAAATAGGCCCCGGTCAACGATGCTCTCTTCTTGAGCAGATACGGGATTTTTCTGACGCGTCCGGTTTCAGGCGATATGCTTTCCTCATATAGGATTTCGCTTCCCGGAGGAATCGTTCCCTCCAATGCGGCATTGAGGTCGTGTTCTTCATCGACCAGCTTGAATTCGAGCAGGGCCGTCTTTCCGATCAGATCCTTTGCTCTTTCCGTATCGGTGATACCGGGGAGCTGGATGAGGATTCGTCTTTCCCCCTGGTGGCGGATATCCGGTTCACTGACGCCGAACTGGTCAATGCGGTTTCGGATGGTCTCCAGGGCTTGCTCGGTTGCCGATTTCTTTATGCGATCCTGTTCGGCGTCCGGCAGATCCAGCACGATTCTGTTGATGCCGTTATCTTCCGACCGGGATACGATTCGCAGCTCAGGATACTCCTTATCGAGAAGGGCATCAAACTTGTCTAACTCCTCGCTGTCCCTTATCTCCACGGAGAACTGCAGGCCATCGGGTTCCACACCGGCATGGCGGATACGTTCCTTCTTCAAGACCCGGCGAAGTTCAAGGGCGATGCGATCGATCGTGCTTTCCACCGCTTTTTCCGTATCGACTTCCAGAACCAGATGCATCCCCCCCTGGAGATCGAGACCGAGGTTTATCTTCTTGTGTGGCCACATCGATGGTTTAAACGTCGGGAGAACATAAACCACTGCTGTGAGGATTACACCAAGAATAAGAATCGATCGCCACGAGAATCTATTCACTGCTCTTTCCTTTCCCCTGCGGTTCTGCTTGCTTGTCTGCTGCCGGTTGAGCCAGAGCCGATACGCTTGCCCGTGTCACTTTGATGCGAACCTTTTCCGATATCTCTACGGTCAGGGTTGTATCTGCCACACCGGTAACACGACCATGGATGCCACCACTGGTGATAATACGATCTCCCTTTTTTAGGGTATTGACCATTTCACGGTGTTCCTTGGTCTTCTTCTGCTGGGGCCTGATGAGCAGAAAATAGAAAATGACGAACATGAGGATGAGGGGTACAAATGCCCCAAAACCGCCGCCGCCCTGTCCTGCCGGACCGCCGCCCTGACCCATTGCATACGCAATACTTGAAAAATCAAACAAGATGAACCTCCCTTTCGTTGCAATAATGATGATTCTCAGTTATGAATCCAAGAATTCGAATCTCTTTCGCTAATCGTTCATGTCACGCTACAGCGTGATCACGCTATTTTCCTTATTCTCTCAGTCCTAATCTGTGTTAACCTGCCCGCCATCGCGAGCTCAGGCGAGGCGGGCGGGTCTGTGTAATCTGCGGATCCATTGTCCCTGCTGTTTCTTTTCAGCCCTGATTCCTTACTCAGTCCTGAGTCCTCAGACCTCAGTCCTAATTCTCTCACCTCTTCTTTCTTTTCCCGAAAACCCGGTCAAAAATGGCGCTGATATACTTCAAATGATATGCCACGTCAAATAATTCCTCAATCTTTTCGTGACTCAGGTGCGAACGGATGCTGTCATCTGCCGATACCAGTGCTTTGAAATCCGTATCCTCTTTCCAGACGCGCATCGCCGGTTTCTGAACCATTTTGTAAGCATCTTCGCGGGTTACACCGGCGTCAACCAGCGCCAGAAGGATCTGTTGCGAGAAAATCAACCCCTTTAACCGGTTGAGGTTTTCCTGCATCCGCTTCGGGTAGACCACGAGATGTTGAATGACACCGGTAATTCTGTTGAGCATATAATCCATCAGGATGGTGCTGTCCGGTGCGATGATCCGTTCCACGGATGAATGGCTGATATCCCGTTCATGCCAGAGGGGGTTGTTTTCAATGGATGCCATGGCGTTGGAGCGTATGATTCGGGCCAGACCGCAGAGGTTCTCCGTGGCAATCGGGTTCCGTTTATGGGGCATGGCCGAAGAGCCTTTCTGGCCTTTCGAAAAATACTCCTCGGCTTCGAGGACCTCGGTTCGCTGCAGGTGCCGCACCTCCAGAGCCATCTTCTCGATGGTCGATGCTACAATGGCCAGGGTGGTGAAGAATTCGGCGTATCGGTCCCGTTGAATGACCTGGGTCGACGCCGGTGCGGGCTTCAGACCGAGCTTTTTGCATACATAGGCTTCAACCCGTGGCGGGGTGTTGGCAAAGGTACCCACTGCCCCGGACAGCTGGCCATAGCTGATAGTTTCGATGGCTCGTTCCAATCGTTCCCGGTTGCGGCGCATCTCATCATACCATACGGCAAGTTTCAGACCGAAAGTGATCGGTTCGGCATGAATCCCATGGGATCTGCCCACCATTATGGTGTTTTCATGCCGGAAGGCTTTCCGCTTGATGACTGTGAGCAGTTTATTGCAGTCCGCAAGGATAATCTTACCGGACTGTCGTAGCAGATAGGCCATACTGGTATCTAAGATGTCAGAGGAGGTAAGCCCCATATGGATGTATCGGGATGCCGGGCCCACATATTCGGAAACAGCGGTCAGAAACGCGATAATGTCGTGCTTGGTTTCTGCCTCGATCTCTTCGATCCTGTCTACAGAGAAATCGGCTTTCTTCAGGATCGTTTGAAGGGCTTTCGGTGGGATCTTCCCCATCTTCGCCATCGCCTCACAGGCGAGAAGCTCAACCTTCAGCCAGGTACGGTATTTATTCTCCTCCGTCCAGATATCCCCCATCACGCTTCTTGTATACCGTTTAATCATCTCAACCGTTCCGTCCGATAGATATTGCCCATCACTTTTCTAGTGTACCGCTTGATCATCCCGACCTTCCCGTCCGAAAGATACTGCCGATGGCTTTTCTAGTATAACGCCTAATCATCTCTATCCCTTCAGTCCTTCTTCTTGCTGACTTCCGATCTCTGCCCTCTGCCGTCAATTCTCCGCCGGTATCCAGAGCGTTTCCCCATCGAATTCGATTCGGTTCACCCGCTCGTAGTCGATTTGATCCAGTAATCCGAATACGCGGTCCATATTGTAAATAACCAGTTTCGTCTGGGGATGTATCATATTAAGATCGATATCCAGGGCACGTTTATCGATGTTGTATATATAGACAATGTTCTCAGAAAATTTCAGGATCTTCCCCACGCCGGAACTGGTGCCGTGATCTTTGGGTTCATCGGCAAGGGGGGAGATGGGCACGTTCTTCTTTTCAAAGTAGCTCTGGAGGAACCTAAAATGGACATTCCAGATATTGTCTCCGGGTTGAACCACATAGATGCCAAACTCCTTGATTGCCGCCGATCCTGCTTTACCGGTTCCGATGTCTTTTTCAACGATATCGCCGATCTTCAGCTGGATCTTCTCCATTATCTCTTGCATCGGTATCGTTGTGTCACCGATTTTCACCGCTTC
>JAZFSW010000511.1:0-7301 GCA_036446375.1 Desulfobacterales bacterium
AGAACACCCGGGGAAATATCACTGCCGCCGCGGACCTTCTGAAAACGACGATAAGAAAAGTAGCGTACAAAACCCATCGGTACAATATTGATTACCGGCACTATCGTTGAGCCTGGTATGAAACTGCACCTGTGTTTCTCACCGCCCGCTTCGCTCGAGACGCAGAGGACGCTGGGATAACTAACTAACATTAAATACTATTCATTCTCTCTGCGATCTCTGCGTCTGTGGTGACGCATCGAAGTTTCTTTTTCGATATGACTGGCCGTCTTTCTAGCCAGAGGGGACGCTCGTAAGTGATGGGAACCTTTTGCCTCGCTGAGTCGCGTCTGAATGATGGAGAGCCAACGCACTGGAGCACGCCAATGAAGAAACCGAATCCTGCATATATAGAGCAATTGAACCGAATCGTCAGCGAATCGCCTTATTTTTCACTTCTTTCCATGAAGATGGTGGATATCGGGATCGGTTTTTCCCTGTTTGAAATGGACGTGGATCGTAAGCATTTTCATCCCTTTGGTTTTACCCATGGCGGCGTTTTCGCGTCGATCATCGATTCGGCGGCTTTCTGGGCAATGCACTTTGATCTCGATGATCCCGATTCGAGGATGATCTCGGTGGATCTGAAACTTAATTTTCTAGCACCGGCCGCATCCGGAAAGCTCATCGCCCGGGGACGGCGAATTAAGCATGGAAAAACCTTGGGGTATGCTGAGGCCGAAGTGACCGATGAAAAGGGAAAAATCCTGGCTCACGGCACTTCGACCCTGATGACACTGTATGATAAAGGGATCTTTGACAAACGGTCTCTTCCTGACAAATTCCTCACTTGAAATGACATCCTCAAAAGCTGTTTCTTCTGTCCTTGACTAAAATCAGGATCGCTGGCATATAGCAGTGACGTTTGGGAGAAAGCAAAACCGTGGCGCGACAATACCCAGAACAGGACGCTATCCCATGAGCGATGAAGCGGTCACCTTTGAAAAACAGGACAGCATTGGGATCATTACGCTCAACGGGTCGGACGGAAAGGCACCCCTTGCCGCCGACACCCCTGCCGCTTTAGCCGACATCAGAAAAGAGGTGGGCTATGGCAGTGACATCAACGTTATTGTCCTTACCGGTCAGGAAGAGGGACCTTTTTCCATCGGGACCCATGACGCTGACTATGCTTCCCGCGAGAACCGGGAACACCTTGTTTCGAGGCATCAGGCGGCCGCCATTATCGGGGATTTTGACGTGCCGACGATAGCCGCAGTTAGAGGAGATGCGATTGATCAGGACTTGGAACTGGCATTGGCTTGTGATATGAGGGTCGCTTCGGAAACGGCCCATTTCGGATTCACCCAGGTAGGAAAGGGTGGGATACCCTGGGATGGCGGAACTCAGCGGCTCTCACGCCTTGTGGGTAAGGGCAAGGCGCTGGAGATGATTCTTCTCGGAACGATCGTCGATGCTGGTGAGGCGCAGAAGATGGGCCTGGTGACGCGCGTGGCACCGCCCGAGGCGGTCATGCCGGCGGCACTGGAAATGGCACAGACCTTGGCATCCAAAGGCCCCATTGCCCTTCGATATGCTAAGGAAGCCATCCTGAAAGGGATGGATATGACCCTGGCCCAGGGCCTGCGCCTGGAGGCGGATTTGTACTTCCTTCTTCACACCACCGAAGACCGAACCGAAGGCATTAACGCTTTTCGCGAGAAGCGGGAACCCCGGTTTAAAGGAAAATGAGCGACTTCGAAACCCTCATTTTTGAGACAAATCATCATATCGCCCATGTGACGCTGAATCGGCCCAAAGCATTGAATGCGCACAATATTCAGATGCGCGACGACATGGTAGAGGTCCTCAGTGCTATCCGGGATGATGACGATATTCGGGTAACTGTATTCAAGGCCGCCGGTGACAAGGCGTTTTGTGCGGGAGCGGATCTGAGCGAGTTTCTCACCGCCCCCCCGCCGACCGGAGCCCGGGAGGTCCGCTTTGATCTTGATCTCTGGGGGCTTTTTCTAAGTGTTCCGCAGCCCATTGTCGCTGCGCTTCATGGATTTGTCCTGGGATCGGGGATTGAGATCGCACTGTGTTGTGACATCCGTATCGCTTCAGAAGATGCCCAATTTGGTTTGCCCGAAATGGGCTTGGGGATGATTCCGGCTGCCGGTGGTACCCAGACCGTTCCCCGGGCGATTGGCTCGGGAAAGGCCCTGGAGATGATATTGACGAATCGCTGGATATCGGCCACAGAGGCGCTGGACGCCGGACTGGTGAACAGCGTTGTACCGAAAGACCGCCTATGGCTGGAAGCCGAATCGGCTGCTGAAAAAATTGCCGCATCTGAGCCTGCCGCTACACGAAAGGCCAAACAGGCGATCTTGCAGGGCCTCGATCTTTCGTTGCCTATGGGTCTGGCACTGGAGAAGAGACTTTTCTTAGGACTAACCGGATGATTTTGTAAGACGTGCTTGAACGGTTCTTACAAAAACATCCATCTTAACATGTGAAGACTGTTGGAGGAACCATATGAACACCACTGATTTTCTGATGATTTCTGCTGCCATCTGCCCGGATCGTGACTTCATTATCTTCGATGGCAAGCGATGGAGCTATGAGCAAACCGGCGAGCGGGTCAATCGGCTGGCCTTTGCCTTAGATGGGCTGGGTGTGACAAAGGGCGACCGGATCGGGATTATGAGCACGAATTGCCCCCAGTATATCGAAACCTATTTTGCAGCGGCCAAGACCGGCGCGATTTTTGTCCCGCTGAATTTCAGGGCCAAATCAGACGAACTGGAATATATGCTCGAGGCATCCGAGATAAAGGTTCTATTTGTCGCCGAACGATACCGGGAAATGGTTAAGGACTTAATGCCGAAGCTTCCCAAGCTTGAGGCCTCAATCTCAATCAAAGGGGCTTTCGATGGCATGCTCACCTACGATGATCTGATTGCCAAGGAGGCGGAAGACGAGTTTTTCGCCGATATTGAGGACGAAGACAATACGATCCTCATGTTTACCTCCGGTACCACGGGTCGTCCCAAGGCGGTTCCGATGACCCACGATACCTTCAGCGCATACATCCTGGAAAACGTGGATCCGGCCGACCCGGAAATTGAGGAGAAAAATATCCTTACCGTCCCCCTGTATCATGTGGCCGGGATCCAGGGGATGCTCGCAGCTGCTTATGGCGGCCGATCTTTGCTCCTGATGGAACAGTTCGGTGTCAAGGATTGGCTGGACCTGGTTCAGAACGAGGGGGCCAACCGAGCGATGCTGGTGCCGACCATGCTCAAACAGCTCATCGATGCTGAGGACTTTTCCACATACGATCTTTCCAGCCTGGCTGTTATCACCTATGGTGCTGCGTCCATGCCCTTTGAGGTGATCAAGAGAGCCATAGAGCTGCTGCCCGATGTGAGTTTTATCAATGCCTTTGGTCAGACCGAGACCGGGTCCACCATTACCATGTTGGGGCCCGAAGATCATAAGATCGAAGGAACCGATGAGGAAAAGGACAAAAAACTCAACCGGCTTTCTTCCTCTATCGGTAAAGCTTTACCGGATGTTGAGGTTATGATTATTGATGAAAACGAGGTGCCGGTTGATGTGGGTATTGTGGGTGAAATCGTTGCCATGGGACCGCGTATCATGAGCGGATATTGGGGAGACGAGGAAAAGACCAAGAAGGCCTTTACCGCAGATGGTTGGCTCCGCACGTCGGATAGGGGATATATGGACGAGGACGGCTATATCTTTCTCACCGGTCGTGCCGATGACCTGATTATTCGCGGCGGAGAAAATATATCGCCGCTTGAGATAGAAAATGTGCTATCCACCCATCCAAAGATCCAGGAGGCGGCTGTTATTGGCGTTGCCAGCGAGGAATGGGGCCAGGAGCCGCGGGCGGTTGTGGTACTTGATCCGGGAGAAACCGTTAGCGAAGAGGAGATTATCGAGTTTTGCCGGGGACGACTGGCATCCTTCAAAAGGCCTCGGTCCGTGGTCTTTCTAGATGAGCTCCCCCGCAG
This sequence comes from Desulfobacterales bacterium, assembly GCA_036446375.1. Classification (GTDB taxonomy): domain Bacteria; phylum Desulfobacterota; class Desulfobacteria; order Desulfobacterales; family JAZFSW01; genus JAZFSW01. The sequence continues at coordinate 4,026 of JAZFSW010000511.1, forward strand.
TGCGGTGGGGAAACTTTCAAGGAAGGGTCTTGCCGAACAATATGGGGGTCCCCAGGGAGAGTAGATGGCCGATTGCGCCGGTCGCGTGGGAAGCCGGAATTCGCCCTTTTTCACGGAACACCACCCGGTTACGGAGGCGAGACATCCTGCCCTTGCCGGATTTCAGCCACGCCGCCGGCCCCTTGGCCTTGACAATGCGATCCGGAAGCGATAGAAGGTGCACTGATTTTTGAACCGGTTTTTGACCGATTTTGGCAGGGGCAACCGATTAGGAGTGAAATGTAATGGCGAATCAAACGGGTAAACGATACATCTGTGACAAATGTGGCGCATCTTATCTTGTTACCAAAGGTGGTGATGGGGAACTGAAATGCTGCGGCCAACCGATGGAAATCAAGAAATAACACCTTATCTTCAGAGAACAACGAAACAGAGAACGGGAGTATTCGCATGAGTCAATTGGGAAAAAGATACCAATGTCCGGCCTGCAAGACGCAGGTGCTTTGCACCAAAGCCAGTAAATGTAATCCAGAGTGCTGCGGCAAAGAGATGGCGCTTCAAAAACCCAAGAAATCGCCTTCATCAGATTAGAAGCACAGGATTTAATAGGCCTTGTTCCTATCCGCGTCCCGGTGACGTCTTTTTACCGGTCGCAAGCAATTTCTTTCCGAACCGATTCCCATGAAACAGGCATTCCTGCCTAAGAGCAGGCAGATTCGGGTCAATGGACTTGAGCTTCACTATTCAGACTGGGGAGAAGGCGCAGACCCTCCGGTCCTTCTTCTCCATGGCTTTCTCGGTCACGGGCGGATGTGGGGTGGCTTTGCATCTCAGCTGAGGTCCGCCTATCATGTGCTGGCGCTGGACCAGCGGGGACATGGGTTCAGCGGATGGTCTCGCAACGGGGCTTACAGCCTTGATGATCACTTTCTGGATATTGCCCGGTTTGTCGAATGCCTTGATTTAAGAGACCTGATCGTTGTGGGTCATTCCATGGGCGGGAGAAACGCCCTCTTCTTTGCCGCCTGCTGCCCGGAACGGGTAAAGGGGCTGGTTCTTGTCGATGCCAGACCCGCAAACACCGACGAATCGATCCTTGCCTTGAAAGACCTGTTGGCACCCTTGAAGAAAGGATCTGCCTTCGATCATACCCTCCCGCCGAAAGGCGCCGTGGACGTCCCGGAGCATCTCTTCGAAAGCCGCGAAGGCATTGAGGGTGGCGAATCAACAGAGATCTCAGATTCACCTGCATCCTCTGGGTATGATCCCCTATTGATTACCGGGGTCGAGCTTTCCGGTTACCAGGTAGAGTCGTTGTGGCCTTTCATGGAAAGTCTTACATGCCCCACACTGGTTATCCGGGGCGAAAACAGCACATTTCTATCCCGAGAAGAGGCCAGAAGGATGCACCGGCTTATCCCCGAATCAGAGTTGGTGGAGATACCCGGCACATCCCACATGCCGATGTTTGGTAACCCTGTCGCATTCAATGAAGTGGTGGTCTCTTTTCTGAACCGATTGCCCGTTTAATATGGAGATTTCTGTCTCATACCACCCAATCCATGATGGCGTCGTAAAAAGTCTCCATCTACGGCGTTATAGCGTTTGGCTAGACGTTCGACATACGGCATGTATGATACAACCAGAGCGCCTGGCCAACCACTATGCCTTGTATATGAAGATTTCTACTTAGCCATCGGTTTACTTCTTACGAGTTCATCAAGCCATAAGGGAGCAAAAAAATGAAAAAAACACGGATCTGTGATCTCCTTGGCATTGAATATCCTATCATCGAAGGTGGCATGCTTTGGCTGGCCGATGCCGGTCTGGCCATGGCTGTTTCCGATGCCGGCGGCCTGGGGGTTATCAGCCCCCTGGCAGGAGCAGAACCCCATGGGGATCCGGTTGAGAATCTAATCGTCCAGATTGCACAGGCCAAATCGATCTCATCGAAACCTTTTGGTGTTAATGTGCCGCTGGATCTTCGAGACATCGGGCAGCTCATCGACCTGCTTCTCGTTGAAGAGGTCAAAGTGGTGGTAACGGCAGCTGGCGATCCCGGCATCTTTACCGAACTGCTACAGAGCGGCGGGGCAAAGGTGCTGCATGTGGTCAGTGCGGTGAAGCATGCAATGAAGGCTGAAGCCGCCGGTGTTGACGCTGTTGTTGTGGAAGGTGTGGAAGCCGGGGCACGGAACGGATTTGACGAAATGCCGCTTTTTTCACTTATCCCGCAGGTGGCCGATGCCGTTGATATCCCGGTGGTTGCCGCCGGTGGCATCGTTGACTCCCGGGGGGTTGCCGCCGCGTTTGCCCTGGGGGCCGAAGCGGTGCAGCTGGGTACGCGCTTTTTGGCCGTGGAAGAATGTATCGCCCACGCCGACTACAAAGCGGCGATCGTTGCCGCCGGGGATAGCGACACGGTTATTACCCTCCGCCAGCTTATTCCCAGCCGAAGTCTGAAGACGACAGAGTTCACACAGAGCCTGTTGGCTCTGGAAGAAGCCGGTGCTTCAACAGACGAACTCCGGGATTTCATGGGTCATGCCGCCTCAAGAAGGGCGGGGATCGATGGGGACCTGGACAATGGGGAAGCCTATTGTGGTGCATCGGCGGGACTCATCAAAGAGATTCTTCCAACCGCCGATGTCATTCGCATGCTGGTAGACGGCTATGCGAAGGTGATTGAGGGCCTTTCCTAGCGAAGCAAAGGGATAGGTGCTTTAGCCCTGGCGGCACGCAATTCAGGGCCGCGAATTCTTCCTTGAACCGGCCGCTCCATGGATAATCAGCCTCTCCGACCGCACAAACTCATGCAAAAGGGCTCATAAAGAAAGAGCTGCTATTACTCATTATAACGATAGGTTAGGGTATCGATAGGGGGGAAGTCTCCCCATGGCTCATCTGCAGGGCGCCGTTCTTTCTTAACGATCCCTAATGCATTCAGACAGTGTGCGATCTCCGCTGCCGCGCCCCCGCCACCAGCCCCAACCGCACCAGCTTCTTCAGGGCGTAGGTGACCGTGTGGCTGTCCTCCACATTGAGCACGAAGGACAAGTCGGACAGGCGCTTGGCGCGGCCGCGGTGATTGACCGAGTGCAGCACCAGCACGTCCAGCGCGCCGAGCTCGCTTTGTCCCGCCGCCGCCATGCAGCGCATGATCCAACGCGCAAACGCATTGTCGGCGACGATGAGGCCGTATTCGAACTCGCTCAGCTCCGCTGCGCGTTCCGACACCAAGTGCGCGGAGGAGACGATCGGTGTTCCGGCGTCACT
>JAZFSW010000512.1:0-3255 GCA_036446375.1 Desulfobacterales bacterium
GGTATGGGACGGTTCTTGTCTGCAGTACGCAATCCCAGGCGGACCGCTTGAACGGGCTGCTTTCTCCCTATGATATCCACCCCAAGTACGCAGAAAATATAGGTGAAATTGAACGTGCTAACGGCCAGGTGGTTCTGTGTATCGGCCAGCTTTCTTCTGGATTTTCCTGGCCGATGGAATCGGTGGCTGTCATTACCGAAGATGAGATATTTGGTGCAAAGCACCATCGTAGATCCCTGTCCCCATCAAAGTCGCCATCTGAGGCGATGGCCTTTGAAGACCTGCAAAACGGCGATCACATCGTCCATGTGGAACATGGGATCGGGCAGTACCAGGGCCTTTCAAAATTGAAACTTGATGGCGTCACGAATGATTTTCTTCTAATCGTCTATAAGGGGGGAGACAAGCTCTACCTTCCCGTAGATCGCATGGGTATGGTTCAGAAGTATGTCGGTGTGGACGGCGTTGAACCGGCCATTGACAAACTGGGCGGCCAGTCATGGGACCGGCTGAAAAAGAAAATCAAGAAATCTGCCGAGAAGATCGCAAAAGAACTGCTTGACCTGTATGCCGTCCGAAAAGTGGCAAAAGGGCATGCTTTTCAACAGGAAGACAGCTATTTTCGTGATTTTGAAGCCGGTTTTACCTATGATGAGACCGAGGATCAGCTCAAAGCGATCGATGCGGTATTGCGGGACATGAAGCAGCCGACATCCATGGACCGGCTGATATGCGGTGATGTCGGATATGGTAAAACCGAAGTTGCCCTTCGGGCATCGTTTGTAGCTGTCCATGATGGCAAACAGGTAGCCGTACTGGTTCCAACCACGGTTCTTGCCGAGCAACACCACGCCACGTTTTCGAGCCGCTTTGACCGGTATCCTGTTCACATCGCGTGCCTCAATCGGTTTCGATCTGCTGCCAAGCAACGCGAGATTCTTGCGGGCCTGGCATCAGGCACAATCGATATCGTGGTCGGTACGCACCGCCTGCTTCAGAAGGATATATCTTTCAAGGATCTTGGCCTTGTTATCCTTGACGAGGAGCAGCGTTTCGGTGTCAAGGATAAGGAAAAACTCAAGAAATTAAGGCATACTGTTGATGTGCTTGCCCTAACCGCCACCCCTATACCCCGAACCCTGCATATGTCCCTGTTGGGTGTTCGGGATATCAGCATCATTTCCACGCCGCCGGAGCACCGCCAGGCGATCATCACCCAGATTTCGGAATTTGATGAGGCCCTCATTGCCGAAGCGATTCATAGTGAGTTGAATCGGGGGGGGCAGATTTTTTTCCTCCACAACAATATCCACAGCATCGGGCCGATGAGCAGACGATTGCAGCAGCTGGTACCTCGCGTGAGACTTGGTGTTGCCCACGGTCGTCTCAAAGAAGCGGAACTGGAGCGGGTCATGCTGCGATTTGTTAACGGGGAGATCGACATGCTGGTTTGTACAACGATTATCGAGTCGGGTCTCGATATCCCGGCAGCCAATACGATTCTTGTGAATCGGGCGGATCGATTCGGATTGGCCCAGATGTATCAACTGCGCGGTCGCGTGGGGCGGTCGGCAGAGCAGGCCTATGCGTATCTTCTCATGCCCAGGGGTGCAAGCATCGGAAGGGATGCTCAGAAGCGTATGAAGGTATTGATGGAGCATAGTAACCTCGGATCCGGTTTCCAGATCGCCATGAGCGACCTGAAAATCAGAGGGGGAGGGACCATCCTCGGGGGGGAGCAGTCCGGCCATATTGCTGCGGTTGGCTATGACATGTTCCTGAAACTGATGGCCGAATCCATTTCCGAGTTGAAAGGGGAGCCGATTCTCGAACCCCTGGAGCCTGAAATCAATGTGATGATGTCTGCCTTTATCCCTGAATCCTATATATCCGATATCGATCAGCGTATGCTGGCCTATCGACGGCTGGCGAGAATGGTAGCGCTTGAGGAGATTGCTGATTTTAAAGGGGAAATTGTCGATCGTTTCGGTCCCTTGCCCGGAGAGATGTCGAACCTTCTGTTGAAAATCATGCTCAAGGTACTCGCCGTGAAAGCAGGCGTGAAACGTCTTGATCTGGCGGGAAGCCAGCTGATGTTGTCTTTTTCTGAAGCGCATTTGAGCAACCCCTCCGGCCTACTGGATATGATTGCTAATGAAAACAGTTCCTTTGAATTCACGCCGGACCATATTCTAAAGACCAGACTCAGTGCCGGACGTCAGGGACGCCTCATTGAGCAGATGAAAAAAATCTTGAAAGAAATCGCCCAGCATGTTAACTGCTGAACGCTTCAGAGACGCTCGTGGCGGGGGTATCTGAATGACCGATCGGGGGTGCATACCGGTAAAGGATGATCGATACTAAGATGACAGGGTGGATCCTGAAAAACTGCTTCATACCCATCGTGATAGGGACCGTTTTTATTCTGTCGGGTTGCCGTGATGCCCGTCCCGTCCAGGTCAACGGGTATCTCATCCGCGTCGGGACGCATGTGGTTACGGTGGAAGACTTCAAGGAAGCCTTTGAGATTGCCAAAGTCGCCTATCCCCACAATGCCATGCAGGATCCTGTTGTCTTGGAAGGGATGCGGTTAAGACTTTTCAATCAACTGACCGACGAGATGATCCTTATGCAGCGGGCAGGGGTCCTTGGGATCGCAGTTTCCGATTCCGAGGTCGAAGGGGCTATTGCCACGGTCAAAGCGGATTATCCTGAAGATACATTCCAGCAGACGCTGCATGCGGCTGCCATCTCCTTTTCCAGCTGGAAGAAACGTTTGAAGATTCGCTTGCTTATCGAGAAAGTCATCAGGGGAGACCTGGCAGAACGGGTCGAGATTTCTCCTGAGGATGTTGCCAAATACTATGGTACGAAAGCGCAAAATGGTGCTGATGACATTTTTTTTCCGGAAGAACTCGACAAAATAAATGAGGGAACCGTTGAGCATTTCCGGCGAAGAAAGGCGGAAGAAGCCTATACCGGGTGGATGAAAGCACTAAAAGAGACCTATACCGTTGAGATAAACCATGCCCTGTGGCAAGAACTGTCAGGTGGCTGAGGCACACGCAGAAATAACATCATGTTCCATGCGTCGATGCTGCTCGTAGCCTGTTGACAAGAATGAAGGATGACTATGATTACTTTGTTTGCAGAATACCTATCGAACCGAATCCTGGGTCGCAGCGTCGCCATAAGCTTTCTGGTTTCGGCTTGCTGCACCCTCAATGCCGGCGCGGTCGAAATAGCCGGCGCCGA
>JAZFSW010000513.1:0-3547 GCA_036446375.1 Desulfobacterales bacterium
GAAGACCATGGCTGGCTCTTTTCTATTCCGCCATCGATTGTTCGCTCCCCACAGAAACAGAAACTTGCCAGCGCACTTCCCCTCACATCACTTGCCTTGGAATCGGACAGCCCGGTATTGGGACCCGATCGAGAGGTCCGAAATGAGCCGGCAAATATTGCTTATGCTGTTCGGTGTATCGCCGATCTGAAAGGTGTGGATGAAGAAACGGTGAAGGACGTGACGACGCAAAACGCGAAGCGACTGTTTGGTCTGATATAAGATGAAAATACTATACACATCCGACATCCATGCCAGCGACACACACCTGTTTTCCATGCTGTCTGTAGCCGACAGGGAAGATGTGGATGGCATCATTGTGGGGGGCGATCTTCTCCCGCACCATCTACCGGATACCCCACGACTCGGAATACTGGTTGCACAGGGAAATTATCTCAGAGATGTGTTCATCCGGACCCTCAGTGACCATATGAGCAAACAGAAGCGAGCCATTTATCTGGATATGGGCAACGATGATTTCATTGCAAACCGGGGACTGCTTAAGGCCCACGATGGCGCATTGTTTCATCTGCTCCATATGGCGAAGCACGCACTGACAGAAACGGTGGATATCATTGGGTATATGACGGTTTCTCCGACACCTTTCGGGGTGAAAGACTGGGAAAAGCCGGATTCCATGGATCAACCCCATAACGTAGGTGCCGTGGTGAATCGCAAGGGGTATGTTTCAGATAGTGGTGCGCTAAAGGAGACAACTCTGGACCTGGAGACAAGCGATACCATTGAAAATGATCTATCCCTTATCGGTCAACAGATATCGCGACCCTTTGTTTTTGTCTCCCATTGTCCGCCCTATGATACTCCCCTGGATATGCTGCTTAGCGGAGAGCATGTAGGTAGTGCGAGTATCGGCAGGTTTATCGAGACATGGTCGAAGCGGGGACTTCTTCTCGCATCCTTTCACGGACATATTCATGAATCTCCCGAGAAATCCGGTGCTATCCGCACGATAATCGGCGATACCCCAAGCATCAATCCCGGTCAGCACAGGGGCGTGGGGGCGGTGTTGCAGTATGTCCTTTTTGAGGTAACGGAAGGATCTTCGCCGGAAATCAGACTGCTGTGACCCGCCTGTGGCGGAGAGTACGGAGATTCGGAGGAGCGGAAAAGGGAAAATCTCCGCTTCACCCCTTCACCGTGTCGCCTCCTCACCGGTTCCCCGATTTCCGAGCTGGCCGCAGGCAGCCATTAGATTCATTCCCTTCCCCGGACGCTTTCGCACAAACACCTTATGGTGTACCAACCGATCACAGAACCGGGCTACATCGGCATCGGAGGGTCGGACAAAAGGGGTATCCGATGCATCCGAACCGGGATTAATGGGAATGATGTTTACTTTTACGTTGAGGGGCTCTAGGAACGAGGCGAGCTGGTCAGCATGGCCGGGAGCGTCGTTGACGTCTTTGATGAGAACATATTCAATGAAGAAAGCGGATCGATTCTCCGGTGAAAATGCCAGGAGTGTCTTCCGGATCATTTCCATCGGATAGATGCGATTGATCGGCATGAGCTGTGATCGTATCCGATCATTGGGGGCGTTTAAGGAAATCGCAATCTTCAGATGGGTCCAGTGCAATTGGGCCAGTCTATCGAGGCCATCGGGTATCGCTGCGGTTGACACAGTGATATGTCGCCGGGCAATATCCAGACCCCTCTGATCGCTGATGATTTCTATGGCCTTGATTACATTGTCAAGATTGTCAAGCGGCTCCCCCATTCCCATGAACACGATATTCCTTACAGGGACACCCCAAATCACCTTTGCCTGAACCACCTGACCCACAATCTCTTCTACGGTAAGATTCCGGTGAAACCCCTGTTTTGCCGTTTCACAAAAGACACACCCCATCCGGCACCCCACCTGGCAGGAGATACAGAGCGTTCTTCGGTTTCCCATGGGGATGATCACAGATTCTATCTCGAGGCCATCGGCCAGCCGGGTGGCAAACTTCATCAACCCATCGTCATGCTGCTGCTCCACCACAGGCGATAGACCGAAGGACAGATCCCGGCGGAGCCGTTCCACCAGTGCCGGTGAGGAGGCGAGTTCTTCTACCTTGCTGAGTTCGGTATTACCGTGCCGGTATAGCGCCTTGTATAGACCGGCAGCCTGGTATTTCCCCTTGCCATACCGTTGATGAAATTCATCGACCAGATCATCACAGGTCAGTGCAAGGATATTTAAAGGATTCCTCTTCATTTTTGACTGATCCCACCGATTACCCCGACTGATCACCATCAGTCCCATTGGTTTCCCGACTGATCACCATCAGTCCCATTGGTTCCAGTCGATCACATCGGTTGATTTTACCGCTCCATTAGGATACAAACCGAAAATTATTGGCATCTATTCTGCCGGGCTGGGATCGGCAGCAAACACCAGTCTTTTCATATACGCTTCTGACCCAAAAGGAAAGACAACGATATTAACTTCAATCTAACAGATATTCACTCGCAGGCAGAAGGGGAAGGACGACACTTATGGACTTCGATCTGACAAAGGAACAACAGGCTATCCTGACTGAAGCACGCCGTTTTTCAAAAGGAGAAATTCTGACCCGATCAGAAGACGAGGGTTTCAAGCGAGATCTGGTTGAGAAAATGGGGGAACTGGGTTTTTTCGGGTGCGCGTTTCCTGCCCGCTATGGTGGGACCGATATGGGCTTTCTGGCCCATTCTGTGATATGCGAGGAGATTTCCCGGGCAGATTCCGGCCTCCGATCCCTGTTCAATCTTCAAGGAATGACGGTGCCGTATACGATCATGGAATGGGGGGAGCCGGCGACCCGGGATAAATATGTAGCCGATCTGGTTCTCGGGAAAAAACTGGGGTGTACCTGCTTCTCGGAACCCAACGCCGGTTCTGACCTTGCATCAATAGAGACCCGGATCGAGGACAAAGGGGATCATTTCCTTATCAATGGCAATAAGACATGGATTTCAAACGGTACGCTTGCTGAGGTCGCAGTGGTCTACTGCACCTTTGATCCCGGCCTGAAACACAAGGGGTTGAGCGCAGTGGTCGTCGAAACGGACCAACCCGGCTGGACCGCACGGGAGACGCCAAAGCTTGGTGACAAAGCATCACCGATTGCCGAGATTTTCATGGACAATGTCAAGGCACCGAAAGAGAACCTTCTAGGACCGTGGGGCGGGGGATTCAAGGTGGCCATGACGGCCCTTGACCGGGGCCGTATCAGTGTGGGAAGCGGTGCCGTTGGGCTGTCCCAGGCCTGTCTGGAGGCATCGGTGGACTATGCCAACAAACGGGTGCAGTTCGGCCAGCTTATCGGCCAATACCAGCTGATAAAGGCCACGATTGCAGAGATGGTGTCTCTCGTAGAAGCTGCCCGGCTTATGGTCCGACGAGGTGCCTGGCTGAACGACCAGGACCGACCCGTTACACGCGAAATTGCTATCGCCAAGTACTTTGCTTGACCTGATCTGGGCCGCCGGTGACGCGCAATGTCGCGGTTTCTTGATCGGC
>JAZFSW010000514.1:0-4132 GCA_036446375.1 Desulfobacterales bacterium
AGAGCCAAACATTCTGGGATTGTTCGCCCTGTTAATTCCTCTGCCGAACAGCAAGGACTGATTGGGAGAATGACATCAGGATGTGATCCACTTTCGAATGCTCGGAACAATACTTGTCTTCCAGCTGTCCGAAACCCGTTGATGGATAAATTGGCTATAGAGATTATTGACAAAACCAAAGACTTTTTCGCAGAGAAACACCTTTTCAAGAACGGCCCCTTCGACCTCATTTTCGCTTTCAATCCGCCCGGTGTGGGGTGTTTTGAGGCCCGATATATTGAGGCTCTCCCCCTTGATACTGAACTGCCATTCATCGGAGCCGGATTTATAGACCAGCTGGAGTTCGGTAACGACCCCCCCCTTCTGCATGGAGAGCATTCCTTCTTCCAACCCGATCCGATCGCCCTTTAAGGTGATACGTTCTACCGTATCGTTTGCTGTAATCTCCAGGACCATCCGATTTCCGATATCAAGAGACGTAAAATCATCGCTGGATGCTTTGAGAACATCCGGCCGGTTCTCCATAACAAACCAGAGCCAGGTGAGAAATTCATTCCCTAGAAATTTATATCGGTTGTATGATACGGCGACATCAAGCATGGGCTACTCCATAAAATGGGTCGGGGTGAGTTGATTGACCCGATCCCGGTTGGCATCCGACAGACCGGCGATCCGATCGGCGGTAGTATAGGGAAAGAGGCGGATCAACCTGAGATTGAAGGATTTCTGAAACAGGGCCTCAAGTTCTTCATTGGCCGCTTTCAGATTTGTAAAGAACCAGAGCCAGGAGTCTTCCAGGTTCCAGATCACATCATACACCTGGGGTGTGGCGGGAATCCGCCGACTCAATTCATGCATGACATGCTCTTTGATGGTCTTCTTTTCGTTTCGGGACAGATGGGACCGGTCGCTTTTCGCCAGTATCTTGGCCATTTCGATGGCACTGCGCTTCTTTATCGTCTGGGGGGGAATGGACTTCTTGTCCAGGCGCATCGAAAAAACCAGGTATGTCCCGATGCTAAAAGAAGAGCCTTCAAAATCAGGCAGATAGGGATGTTCAAATGAGGTCCAACCGGCTGTCTTCTCCTGCTGATCGCCATCGATCTCCTGGATAACATTCTGGGTCAGACCATTGTAAATCCTGTCAAGAACGGGTTTCTCAAGTGTGCCGTCTACGATATAACGGGTAACAGATACGGAAGATGATAATAGGCTCATATTTTTCCCTGGTCCTTAAGATTCTATCGAAACGGTCACAGAATAAGCCTGTTGCGTCACGATAAGAATAGTGGATTCCTTTCTAAGGAAAGACCATGTCGCTGTCAAGTACCATCTGAAGATAAACGCATCCGGAAAGCGGCAAAATTGCTCTTGCATATTCGCAGATTCCCCTGTATTAGATCCCCTTTACATACCGAAACTTAAACCGCATTTTAAGGTTCAGACGATACTGGAAACAATGGAACAATTGATCGAACCATCGGGAAAAGAACAGGCGCTTACCTACGACATCGATTCGGCAGCCCGGCTGATCCTCAGAACACAGAAGAGCAATGGTGAAATCCCCTGGAGCGAAGGAGAAAAGACCGACCCTTGGGATCATGTCGAAGCAGCTATGGGATTGAGTGTAGGAGGGCATCTGGCAGAAGCACGGCAGGCTTTTCTATGGATGGCCCATAACCAGCTCGATGATGGCAGCTGGTATGCCTCCTATCGCAATGGGCGCCCTGAAGACATGACCCGTGACACCAATATGTCATCTTACCTCGCTGTGGGTCTGTTCCATTATTACCTGATATCCGGCGACACCCCTTTCCTCAGAGACATGTGGGATACCATGTGTGCCGCAATCGATTTTGCCATCGGTTTTCAAGCATCCAATGGTGAAATATACTGGGCGAAAAGCCCCGAGGGTGTGGTCGATCCCACGGCACTGCTGACCGGATCCAGCTCAATCTTTATGAGTCTGCGATGTGCCCTCGCCATTGCCGACTGCCTCGGCTACGAAAAAACCGCCTGGCGACAGGCCAAAGCAAGACTCGGCCACGCGATCAAACACAAGCCCCATCTTTTCAATATCACAAAGTCCCGTTTTTCCATGGATTGGTTCTATCCGATACTCTGTGGTGCCATCAGCGGACGAGACGCCCAGAAAAGAATCGCCAAGCACTGGAAAAAATACGTAATCGGCGGCGAGGGTGTCCGCTGCGTTTTCGATGAGCCCTGGGTCACCCTTGCCGAATCATCGGAACTCTCCCTGGCGCTGTCTGCCATCGGAAATTTCAATCTTTCCGAGATCGTCTTCAGCTGGATCAGTGAAAAGCAATTTGACGATGGATCCTACTGGTGTGGCCATACCTGTCCGGATATGACCATCTGGCCGGAAGAGAAAATTACCTGGACCAACGCCGTTGTCCTCATGGCGGCAGATGCGCTCTACCAGATCACGCCGGCCGGTTGCCTTTTCAGTCACCAGTTCTGGCACACCATCGAAAACACGCTGCCTTCAGGTGCCGCCGGTATTCGTGACCATATCCTTTCCATAGACCATTTATCGAAACCGCACCGTGTCGTGAATCTTTAAACGGTTCCGACCTCCCCGGGACAAACGCATTTGCCATCCTCCATGTGGCTCTACATTGAGGTCCGGTGTCAGTTGATCGGTTGCGTCACGCCATGGCGTGATTGATCGGTTTTCGGTTGGGTCCTTACCGCAACCCACACACGGCAACCGAAACGAGCCGCCTCGTCCGCCGCATCTGTAGGCGAAGCAGATGGCGGGCCTTCACCCCAACCGTTTGACGTTGTTTCCTGAGCGACCAGACAGACCGTGCCTTGGGGATTCAGGCAAGCAGCGAACATATTTACACCTTTACAAATTCCCCCTGAAATGATAGCTATTTTTCGCATGAACCCTGTGTTGGTTTAACATAACCGCCTCAGCAGGAGGAGCGAAAATGGATTACATCAAGATCAGATTCGGTGATGGCTTTACGAAGGTGGGATCCGAAATCCAGCAAACCATCGAGGATATGTTTCGATCCATCAATCCCATATATACCATCGCTGAGCGATCCTGGAAGCCCCAGGTAGACATGTATGAAACACCGGATGAGGTGGTTGTTGTGGCGGAAATTTCAGGTGTCCGGAAAGAAGATCTCGAAGTTGAAATCAACAGCAGGGCGGTAAGAATCTTCGGCATACGATCGGAGGCTCCCCGCATTGATAATGCACGATATCGACTCGCTGAAATCCAATACGGATCCTTTGAGCGAATCCTGGGCCTTCCGGCCCAGATCGATCCGGAGGTGGTATCTGCCTCCTATACAGATGGTTTCCTTACGATTCGACTGGCCCGATTGCAGCTGAACAAGACATATAGAATCCCTGTTGAAGGCCATTAAGCAGTGCCCATCCAGGCAGGTGGGCGATCCGACCTGTTTGCAGACTTCTGGGCCGTATCCCAAGCCAACCGTTACCGATACTGACGGAGGTAGCAATGAGCGAACAACCCCTTGTAGAAATCAGTCCTCCAGATAAGATACCCGACGTCCTGCCGATCCTGCCGCTGTTTGACACGGTCCTATTCCCGAAAATGGTTCTGCCTATTATCGTAGCACAGAAAGAGTCCATACAACTCATGGATGAAGCCATGGCAAAAGATCGTATTATCGGGATGCTTGTATCGAAAAACGCGAATCCCGGAAGCCCGGTTGCAGCCAAGGATCTGTATGGGGTGGGAACCAGCGCCCTGATCCTTAAGATGGCAAAAATGGACGACAACAAGGCCCAGATGCTCGTTCAGGGCCTGGATAAATTCAAGATCCAGGCGTTTACAGGTAAAAAGCCCTATCTTCAGGCCAGGATCGACCATGTCCAGGATGAAAAACTGAATATAGACAAAGAGGTTGAAGCCTTTACAACCAACATCGGTAGCCTATTCACGAGACTTGTGGAGCTGTCTCCCGGCTTGCCACCGGAGCTCAGCGCCATGGCAAAAACAATACCGGACGCCGGTGATCTTGCCAATATGGTAGCCTCCCTGATCCCGGCTAAGTTTGATGAGAAACAGACGGTCCTGGAAATGAATGACGTACGAAAACGGCTTAAAGAGGTGACCCGTCTGGTGAAC
>JAZFSW010000515.1:0-5566 GCA_036446375.1 Desulfobacterales bacterium
CGCCGGCAAAGAGGGCAATCCGAACGCGCCAGCGTACTCAGCGTCGAAGGCGGGCGTTATTGCTTTGACCAAATCGCTTGGCAAGGAGCTTGCTTCTTACGACATCTCGGTCAATTGCATAACTCCGGCCGCGGCCAAAACGGCAATCTTCGAACAAATGACCCAGGAACATATCGATTTCATGCTGTCGAAGATTCCGCGCGGACGCTTTGTAACCGTGGAGGAGATCGCGGCGCTTGCCGCCTTTTGCGCCTCGGCGGACTGCTCGTTCACAACAGGTGCCGTATTCGATATTTCCGGCGGGCGAGCCACCTATTGAGCGATCCCGCACACCAGCGCCGCTTGCGGCTGACCGGCATTGCCTTGATGTGCGGAGCGGTGGCGACATTTTCGTGCCTCGACACCACCGGAAAGTATCTTCCCGCTGGGAGGCATTACCGAATTGTAGGCCCTGGCAAGTCGGGTGATGCTGTCAAGGAGGATGACCACATCCTTCTTATGCTCGACGAGCCGTTTGGCCTTTTCAATCACCATCTCAGCCACCTGCACATGACGTTCCGCCGGCTCATCAAACGTGGAGCTGATGACCTCTCCATCCACCGATCGCTGCATATCCGTGACTTCTTCCGGTCGCTCGTCGATCAGGAGCACAAACAGCAGAATATCCTTGTGGTTGGCGCTGATACTGTTTGCCAATGCCTGGAGGAGCATTGTCTTTCCGGACCGTGGCGGCGAAACGATGAGCCCTCTCTGGCCGAAACCGATGGGTGTCAGCAGATCCATAATGCGTGTGGAATAGTTGTCCGAGGTACTTTCCAGCTTGGTCTTTCGCTCAGGATAAAGCGGTGTCAGGTTGTCAAACAGGATCTTTTCTCTGGCTATTTCGGGATCTTCGTAGTTAATCGCTTCTACTTTCAGAAGGGCGAAATACCGTTCCGTTTCCTTGGGCTGGCGAATTTGTCCGGACACGGTATCGCCTGTTCGAAGATTGAAGCGACGAATCTGTGAGGGTGACACATAGATGTCATCCGGACCCGGCAGATAATTGTAATTGTGAGCTCGGAGAAATCCAAACCCATCGGGAAGTATTTCAAGGGTGCCCTGGCCGAAGATGGAGCCGTCTTTTTCGATCTCGGTCTGCAGCAGGGCAAAGATAAGCTCCTGCTTTCTCATAACGGGAATCCCTTCAATCTTCAACTCCGTGGCCATCTCGGCCAATTCACTGATTTTCTTACTCTTTAATTCGGTAATGTTCATACAAAATAGTCCTCAACTGTATAGTTTGTTGGTTCAACGCTCTGTTTGTGCGCGTTGTATGGTGTGGCGCTCAGCCACATGTTGTCATATTTGTTTTCCAGGTCATTTCGGCTAATCGTTTGTCCGGGGCTTTCATGCGACTGATGTAGGGTGGATGCATTGGGTACACTCAGGAGAATCGATTGGGGGCGCTACTGGGATTATGTGGTTCTAATGTAAGTGATAATGAACTGGGATCATGTTCTTGTTTGGTTTTTGTCCGACTTGAAAATCAAAGTGATGCCGGGATGCATAACGCCAAAATCTACAGCGGGGAGAGTACCCTTACGACATCCTCTCCAATATGGCGGGCTCCATACGTCTGTGTAAGTTCCCGCTAACCTAAAACAAATATCTGCATCTGTCAAGTGCTTTCGACGCTTTTTGGGAAATGACTGAGAGACGCTGTTCGCGCTGTGGCGTTGACGATAAAGTGTTTTACTTCTGATTTGCGTCGATGTATTCAGGTATCAGAATGAAAAATCTTGCGGTAGACCTTAATCTTTTCCCGGACTCAATGGATGTATACATTGTTGGAGGATCCCTGAGGGATCATCTGTTGAACCGGCCCTGCTTCGACTATGATCTTGTGGTTTCCCGAAGAGCCGAGGTCTATGCCGACGCGTTGGCATCGAAACGCCATGGTCATGCTATCCGGCTGGGAAAGCCGGATCTGGAAATCATCCGGGTCGTATCTGAGGGGGGCATCTATGATATATCCCCGATGAACGGCACCTCGATTGAAGAGGATCTCAGGCAGAGAGACTTTACCCTCAATGCCATGGCCTATTGCCTGACTACCGGGCAGATAGTAGACCCACTGGGCGGAAGAAAAGACCTGGCCGATGGGATCATCCGCATGGTTTCACCGGGAATCTTCAGAGATGATCCGGTGCGCCTGATCCGGGCCTTCAGGATGAGTGCGGTGCTGGGGTTTGACATCGAGCCCGAAACAGCAGCGAAAATAGAGGGGGACGCCGGCCTGGTTCTGGGCGCTGCCGGTGAACGCATCAGGGAAGAGCTATTCAAGATCATGATGACGGCCCGCTCCCACGCCTGTCTGTCAGCAATGGCCGATAGCGGACTTCTTTTTGAAATCATACCCGAGCTGACGAAACTCAGGGGATGTGGTCAGAACGAACACCATGCGCATGATGTTTTCGACCACAGTCTTTTGGCGTATCGCTATCTGGAGGAAGTCCTGAATGATCTTGACAGGCAATTGCCAGGGAGTGCCGGCCCCATTCATCAGAGGGTCAACGGAAAGCAATCCGCCCTGTTGAAATGGGCAATGTTGCTGCATGATATCGGAAAGCCCGCTGTTCGAAAGGCGGCGGCTGATGGCCGGATACATTTTCATGGCCATGGCCGGAAAAGTGCTGAAATTGCAGATAAAATCAGCCAACGACTCAGGTTTTCCAATAGGCAGAGACACGATATCGATACGATCATCCGCTATCATAGCCGGCCCCTGCTGCTCTATCTTTCCGAGAAGAAGCAAACCCTGACCGATCGGGGATTGACGCGGTTTTTCATGGCCTGCGGCAATCTTACCCCCGATGTTCTGCTCCACAGTATCGGGGATAGCAGAGGCAAGGGGAAGACCGAGCAGACCGACGATTTTGTCGTTTTTGCCAAAACCGCCCTGGGTATGTATTACAGGGACTATCTGCCAAGAATACAGGAACCTGCATTGATAACCGGACACGATCTTATCGAAACCTTCGGACTGTCTCCCTCCCCCCTGTTCAAGGAAATTCTAAGTGGCATTGAAACGGAAAGATTGGCCGGTAAAATCACGAGCAAAGCAGCTGCCCTGTCGGCGGCAAAAAGGCGTGTCGAAGCCGAATCTGACCCTCCCAACACCATCGATCCTCCCGATGCCGATGACCGGGTTTCTTGACATGGCATCGCTTTTCTATTAAGACTCTTCCCCTCAAATGCAGGGCGAGTGATATTTGCCAGGAACGACACGCAGTTTCCGGGTGACCTTGCCGATAAACCAAACCCGTAGTGCAACTGAACCACGAAAACCGAATGATGGGATGGAGACCTATATGAATGTTTTAATCGTTGGACCCAATGGTAGTGGGAAGGGCACACAGGGCTCCATCTTGAGAAAGCAATACGAAATGGCCCATATCGAATCCGGCGTGATTTTCCGCGAGAATATCGCTGAGGGAACCGATCTGGGTACACAGGCCAAAGTCTATATGGATAAGGGAGAATTGGTGCCGGATGACATTACGATTCCGATGATTCTTGACCGGCTTCAGCAGGACGATTGTGCCGGGGGCTGGTTGCTCGATGGGTTTCCGCGCAACAAGAATCAGGCGATAAAACTCCACGAGGCGTTAAACAGCGCCGGAATGTCGCTGGATATCGTGGTTGAAATCCTGCTGGACCGGGAGATTGCCAAGAACAGAATTATGGGTCGACGGCTCTGCATCAATGACAATAACCATCCGAACAACATCTTTATTGATGCGATCGAACCGGATGGCCAACACTGCCGTGTATGTGCCGGAGCGTTGAAAACCAGGGCCGATGATCAGGATGAGGCCGCGATCAACAAACGACATGACATCTACTACGATGCAGCCGAAGGCACGCTGGCAGCCGCATACTATTACAGGGATCTTGCCGCGGAGAAGGGAACGGTCAAGTATATCACCCTGGATGGCAGCCCGGGTGTAAAGGAGGTTACCACCGATCTTGTGGCAAAGCTTTAAGGGAATCGTTGGGACACAGATCAGACAGATGCCGCAGATAGGAATTGGAGTTCGAGGTAAAACAGGGTTGATTCTCCCCAAATTAGTGGACACCTCGAACAGCCAAGATGTATAAGGCAAGTGGAGGTGTTACATTATGGGGAAACGTTACGACAAAGAATACAAAATTGAAGCTTTACGGCTGGCATCAGAGCCTGGCAATACACAAGCCAGGATTGAGCGAGACCTTGGCATAAGCCAAGGAGTAATCAGCCGGTGGAAAGGCGAACTCCAACAGGACAAGGAGCAGGCGTTTCCGGGTAAAGGGAACCTCAAGGCCCAAGACGAGAAACTGCGGCGTCTAGAGCGTGACAATGATCGTCTTCGCCGGGAGCGTGACATCTTAAAAAAAGCAGTGGCCATCTTCTCGGAGGATCCGAACAGGTATTCGGGTTCATAAACGAGCACCGCACTCAGTGGAGTGTTGCGGAGATGTGCCGAGTACTTTCGGTGTCTCGTAGTGGGTACTATAGCTGGCGTTCGCGGCCTGAAAGTCGACGTGCAGTTGAGAATAGACGACTGGATGCGCGCATTAAGGTGATTTATAGAATGCACAAGGGTCGTTGCGGCAGCCCGAAAATTACTGAGCAGCTGCACGACGAAGGTTGTCCGGCCAGCAAGACTAAGGTGGCCAGGGTGATGCAGGCTGCTGGGTTGCGTTCGATTGTTCGCCGTAAGTTCCGGGCGACGACGGATTCGAAGCATTCGCATCCGGTAGCTGATAACATTCTTCAGCGGAACTTTTCCGCCAGTGAACCGAACACAGCATGGGTATCTGACATAACGTACATCGCCACTCAATATGGTTGGATGTATCTGACTGTGATCATTGATCTGTTCTCTCGTATGGTGGTTGGCTGGGCTCTGAGCAGTTCGTTGAATCACGAGATGGTCCTCACTGCCATTAAGCGTGCGATACGCAGCCGTCGTCCGGGAAAGGGCCTGATATTTCACTCGGACCAGGGCGTTCAGTATGCGTGTAGCGCCTTTAGGAAAGAGCTCAATAAGCATGGATTCATCCAAAGCATGTCGCGTAAGGGGAACTGTTGGGATAACGCTGTTGCCGAGTCGTTCTTCAGTATCATAAAATCGGAACTGATTCATCATGAGCGTTTTAAAGGCCCTCAAGACACTTTAGCGGCCGTGTTTGAGTACATTGAGGTTTATTATAACCGTCAGCGGAAACATTCGACATTGGGATACCAAACGCCAGGGCAGTTTGAACTGTCGATAAAATCAGCAATTTGCTCTTAACCGTGTCCATTCTTTTGGGGAGATCCACTACATCGATACGTGGTCCCTCGGTCTTGATTTCAAGATTCTATTCAGAACCGCTCGAGTAGTCCTGGGCGGTGAAGGACGATAGAGCCAGAAGTCAGAATCAGAAGTCAGTAGTCAGAAAAGGCAAGAAAGGCACAGGAATAGAAGGGCAGAGGACTGCTGGTGAAGGTCAGATAAAAGCAAAGAGCAATTACCCATTTCGGCCAAGAGTCTGCCCG
>JAZFSW010000516.1:0-5317 GCA_036446375.1 Desulfobacterales bacterium
ACACCTATGCACCGAATGTTGAGCTGCTGGCGCCCTATCTCGATGAAATAGAATTGTTGTTCTTTGAAAGTCCATCGGGGAATGATGATTCCTTGAAAAATGAAATCAAGATTCTATCCGATCTGGCGAAACAATTCAGCATCACCTACAATGTTCATCTTCCGACCGACATCTCCTTTGTCAACAGCGACCCGTCGGTGCGAAAGCAATCGGTGGAATCGATTAAGCAGGTCATAGACCTTACCGCTCCCCTGTCACCTACCACCTGTACCCTGCATCTGACGTATGAGGCGCATTCCAGGGGGCCTGCGGATATACTCACCTGGCAGGGCCATATCCGTGACAGCCTGGGGCAGTTATTCGATGAGGGTGTAAACCCCGCCATCCTGTCCATCGAGACCCTCTCGTACCCGTTTCAGTGGATTGATGGGATCATCCGGGAATTCGATCTCCATATTTGCATGGATGTGGGTCACCTTATCGTAAACCATGTTGATGTCTTGTCATTTTACAGACAATACGCACATATCATCCCTATCATTCATCTCCATGGTGTTGAGAACAGCAGGGACCATCTGCCTCTCGACAGGCTGTCAAAGGCCGATTTTGATCCGGTTCTCCAGCTGCTGGAGGACTACAGCGGCATCGTTTCTCTTGAAGTGTTTTCATATCCCGCATTGATCGCCTCGTTGAATCACCTCGAAAATGCCTGCCACCCTATTGGTTCTCAGTGCCCGTAAACCGGTGTCCCGAAGAAATGTCCTTGTCTGTGGTTCTTTTCCTAAAGCAGAAGAAGCCTGAATCTGATTCATCTGCGGGCAACAGCCACCGCCGCAGCAGAAACACGCCGCAGCAGAAAAACTTGACAATGGTATCACACTAATCTAATAGGACCACAGGCTCAAGTATCCCGGTATCGTGGGTATATAGAGCCTGACAATTATTGATATACCGTATGGTGTTCCGATTGGGCATAATAGGGAAACCGGTGTAAATCCGGTACGGACCCGCCGCTGTCATCGGGGACGAAACCCGCAATCAACCACTGTCTCATTGCCAAACGAGATGGGAAGGTGCGGGAAGTAGGACGATCCGAAAGTCAGAAGACCTGCCATACCGTTGATCATTGGGGAGAAGGTAAATCCTCAAGCGGCTGCCGCTTGGGGTTTTTTTGTGGCCGATGGCCCCAAGCATGGGAAACAAGGAGACTGGGAGGAACACATAATGGAAACAGACAAAATGACCTTAGCGGAAATTACAGGAGCCATTGAGCCGCTGACAGAAGAATGGGTGGAAAAGGCAAGGACGCGGACAGCACAACTGGTCATGCCGTCCCGTGCCTTGGGTGTGCTTCATACCCTTTCCGAGCGGTTATGCGGCATTCAGGAAACTATGACACCGTCCATAGACCGCAAAGCGATACTTATCATGGCTGGCGATCACGGTATAGCTGCTGAGGACGTCAGTGCTTATCCTCAGGAAGTCACCGGAGCCATGGTCCACACGTTTCTGGCAGGTGGTGCGGGGATCAATGCCATTTCACGCCATGTCGGCGCCGAGGTATCTGTCGTTGACATGGGTATTATCCCGGAACTTGATCCGGACACTATTGAGGGTGGCGAAGCACTGCGGGTTCGGAAAGTGGCGGGGGGGACTGCCAGCTTTCTCCGGGGACCCGCCATGACACGATCCGATGCGGAACAGGCCGTACTGACCGGCTTTCATTTGGCCTCGGAGCTCTTTGACGATGGGGTAGACATTCTCGGCACCGGCGATATGGGAATCGGCAATACGACGCCTTCAGCGGCCATCGGTACGGTGATCACCGGGGAACGACCGGAAGTGATGGTCGGGCCGGGAACCGGTGTCGATGATGAGGGATTGAAACGAAAGGTTGATGTGGTGCGTCGGGGCATTCAGTTGAATCAGCCGAATCCCACGGATGGTCTGGATGTATTGTCCAAGGTCGGGGGCTTTGAGATCGGCGGCATTGCCGGGTCCATCCTAGCCGGCGCCTTTCACCGGCGTCCGGTGATGATCGATGGTTTCATATCAACGGCCGGTGCATTGATTGCCCATGCCCTATGCCCGACCGTGGTCGATTACCTTTTTTCCGGACACTGTTCGGAGGAACCGGGTCATCGGCTCATGCTGCATTATCTGGGGCTTGAACCGATTCTGGACCTGGGTATGCGTCTGGGGGAAGGTACCGGCGGCGCCCTTGCCATGGGTATTATGGAAGGTGCCGTTCGGGTCTTTCGAGAGGTGATGACATTCGAAGAGGCCGGTGTTTCCGGAGAGGATTAATGGCAGCGTTCATGGGTTCTGGGTTCAGCGCTGCCGCTTGCTGAAGGCCGGCCAGTGTTGCCAGAGAAGAAACTCTGTTACGGCTATACTGTTATCACCGCAGAGCCGCAGAGGACGCTGAGAAGAGAAGAAAAGCTCTCTGCGTTCTCTGCGTCTCAAGCGACCTGTCTTGCGAAGCCTTGGGGAAGCGGGGAGCGGGCGGTGAGAATACGAATGTGGTTTCATGCGAGGGGGTCAGGGCTAACGCTACTCGCAGGCCGACACGCATTTGTCCTTGACATTTGTATGGGGATCCATTAATGGTCGAGATTCGTTTGGGTGCTGGTTATACCCGAGTTAGACGATGGAACTCAATTTCAGGTATAGCCTAGTATAGCTTAATAGGGAACCCTGTGAGAATCAGGGACGAGCCCGTCGCTGTAACCCCGCCCTTTTCCGGAATCTGGAAGAGGGAACCCTTTTAGCCTTGTTTGCCACTGTTCCGCCTGGTCGGGATGGGAAGGCAGCTAAAATGGGCGGGGGAGTCAGAAGACCTGCCTGGACGTTGGACATGCCCTCTACGGACCGAGGCTTGCTCTGGATCAGCGGATGAAAAGGGATATCCCCGGATCGATTAATTTCGGTTCGGGGATTTTTTTTGCCCCGGGCCCCACTTCAACCATAAGGAGACATATCAATGAAGAATATTTGGAAAAAATGGGCCCTTTGGATCGGTATCGCAGTCATCGGCTTCAGTGGGACAGCCATCGGCGAAGAGAGCAAGGCTGATGATGGTATGGAAACAGTGATGATGGAAGAACTCGTTGTGACAGCAACCCGATACGAAGAAGATCTCGACGCCATTCCCGCCAACATCACTGTTATTACAGAGACAGACATTGACAACACTGCTGCATACAATATCCCTGACATGCTGAGGAGCCAAGTCGGTCTTCATGTCAACGATATTACAGGAAATCGTCGCAGCTATACCGTTGATATCAGGGGATACGGGGAAACCGCGGCCCTAAACACCCTGGTGCTCGTTGATGGTCGGCGGATCAATGCCGCGGATTTGAGCGGAACCGATTGGACGATCATCCCTCTTGACCGGGTAAACAGAATCGAGATCATCAGGGGGGGAAGAAGCAGCATCCTCTATGGAGACAATGCTTCCGGTGGTGTGATCAACATCATTACAAAAGAGGGTGAAGCTTTCAAGGCAGGGGCTGATGTAAACGTGGGTAGCTATGACATGTATGGGGGGAGCGCGTTTGTGAGCGGGGCAGGAGGGGACCTGTCCTATTCTGTGTCAGGTAACGTCTTGACAGCAGACGGGTACCGGAACAACAGCAACACGGAATCCAAGGCCTTCGGTGCGCACCTGCGCTACTATCCGGGTGACGCACTTCGATGGCACCTTAGTGCCGGCTATAATGAGGATCAAACAAGACTTCCCGGGGCCTTGAAAACAAGTGACTTTGCCGGGGGGGTATCGCGTATTGATACCATACAGCCGGATGATTTCGCCGATGTTGAAGATTACTACATCATGGGTGGGCCGGAGATCTATTTCACCAACAACAGTCGTGTGAAGATTGAAGCGTCTCTGCGAAAAAGACAATCCACATCCTTCGCCACCTTTGCCGGTGGTAGTTTCACCGGAACAACCGACATTGAAACGGTCATCGTCTCACCGCAAATCATCGTGAAGGAAGAGATCCTGGGTATTGACAACAACTTGATCGTCGGTGTCGACTATGTGGATAGTGAGGAAGATATCGTCAATGAATCCATTTTCTTCGGGGTTGAATCGAGAGGAGATTTCACCTTGGGAAAAGAGAATATCGGGTATTTCATCCACGAAGAGATGGAACCCACGGAGGGGTTGTCTCTATCTGCGGGATACCGGTATGATCGAGCCAAGTTTTCATTCAGGCCCAGCGTTCCCAGTGAAGCCACGCTGGATGACAACCTGTTTACCACCGGAGCCAGCTACCGCCTCAACCCGAGTGTCACTACCTATTTCAGCTACTCAAAGAGTTTTCGATATCCGGTTCTTGATGAGCTTTTTAACTTCTTTTTCAATACGGTCGATGCATCGCTGCAACCTCAATCTTCTCAGGACTATGAAGCCGGTATCCGGTATTCGTTCAATGACCATCTGCGGGGCAATATCAATTTCTTTCAGATCGATACTGAAGAAGAGATCTATTTTGATCCGGCCTTTTATGTAAACACCAATCTTGACGGGGAGACCCGACGTCGGGGGATGGAGCTGTATCTTTACGGCAATTTCGGGAAGGCGGATATCAGCGCCAGCTATGCATATACGGACACAGAGATACGAGGGGGGCAGTTCGATGGGAAATCGGTGCCCAATGTGCCGGCTCATAAAATGACACTGGCCGGCCGGTATGTCCTCGGCAATGGCTTCTCTGTGGCTGCAAATGGTGTGTATGTAGGTGGGCGCAGGTTTGTCAGCGACTTTCCCAATGCCTACGATGATCAGAAGGACTATTTCGTTCTCAACGCAAAGGTGACCTATGAGCGGGGTCTACTTACCGCATTTTTGGATCTGAACAACATCACCAACAAAGAATATTCCGAATACGGTGTCTTGGGGGGGTGGCCCGTGGAAGAGGCACTTTTCCCATCACCGGAATTCAATGTGCTGTTTGGTGTTTCGATCAATCTGGGATCTTCTCCCAACTAGCTGGAGTAAATGGATCGAGGATTCTCAGGAAACGAAAGCGAAGCGATAATGAAAGAACAAATCATCGATTATCCCTGCAAGTGGCCGTATAAAGTCATTGGCTCGGATCGAGTGCGGATAGAAGAAGAGATTTCGACCAAACTCGATCACATGCAGTTTGAGATGAGTATCAGCAACCAAAGTAAGAAGGGCCGATATGTTTCGTTTCAGGTTGAGGTATACGTTGCTGGCGATGATGAGCGCATGGCGGTTTTCGATATCTTGAAGAATATCTCTACAGTCAAGATTGTCTTTTAGCAGTTGACGTTATTTGGT
>JAZFSW010000517.1:0-2386 GCA_036446375.1 Desulfobacterales bacterium
GATGTACAGCACTTTGGAGGCCCTTACTGACACCTGACACCCGACACCTGAAACCTGAAACCAAATGCCTGTTTCTTGAGACGAATCCGCCCATATTGGGAGCGTTAGTTGCAACCAAAGGAAATACATATGCCCCACCCATTAGAAGAGATTTTGCACCCCCGATCTATCGCCATTGTCGGAGCATCCACGAACCCCTACTCCTGGGGCTACAGTTTCACCTGTCACCTCCTGGAATACGGGTACAAGGGTGACATCTACCCCGTAAATCCCAAGTACGATGAAATCCTGGGGCTGAAGTCCTATCCGAATCTCAGGGATATCCCCGGGCATGTGGACTATGTCATATCGTGTGTTCCGGCATCAGGAGCGCTGGATATGCTGGAAGATTGTGCGGCCAAAGGTGTTAAGGGGGTCCATCTTTATACGGCGCGTTTCAGCGAAACGGGACGTCCGGAAGCGGCTGAACTTGAACAGGCGGTGCTGGCTCAGGCAAAGAAAACGGGGATTCGCCTCATCGGCCCGAATTGCATGGGTCTCTACGCTCCCGGGGAAGGGATTGCTTTTGCCTATGATTTACCGAAATCCTCGGGTCCGGTCGGCTATATTTCTCAAAGCGGCGGGGGAGCGGCACTCTTTGTTCACATTGCCGCCATGCGAGGGATCGGATTCAGTAGCGTCATCAGCTACGGCAATGGCCTTGATCTGAATGAATCGGACTATCTCGATTATTTCTCCCGGGATCCCGACACAGAGATCATCCTCATGTATGTTGAAGGGGTAAAAGACGGTCCCCGCTTTTTCAGATCTCTAAAGCATGCAGCAGCAACCAAGCCGGTGATCATCGTAAAGGGAGGTCGGGGAAGATCCGGCGCACAGGCCACCGCCTCCCATACCGCTTCCCTGGCCGGATCGATGGACACATGGGAAGGTGCTATTGGCCAGGCAGGCGCTGTATCCGCCCGGAACTATGATGAAATGGCGGATCTTGCCACCCTATTCCGTTTTCTCGCACCCATCAGAGGGGTCCGTGTCGGTATATACGGCGGGGGCGGGGGTCCCAGTGTACTCGCAGCAGACGAATGCGAAGAAGCCGGTCTGGATGTAATCCCAATACCGAAGGCAATTCGGAATGAATTGAAGACTCGAGCTCCGGAGATCTGGGATTGGATCGGAAACCCCATCGATCTATCCATTCTCCCCGGCGCCAGCTTCACCGGCATAGATATGTTGAGATTGATGGCGGAGGATCCCCATTTTGATTTTCTGATTGGCCAACTTACCGAGGTACCCCTGGCGACAAGGGAGGGCACGGTAATGAGATCCATGGGGGAAATCCAGGAATATGTTGATATCCGGGACAAGGCCAAGAAACCATTGTTGGTGGTACTGGGAGAGAAAAGCCTGGCAACGGCGGATTACGATCACTGGCGCTGGAAGCTGACAGGCGACGTCAGGACCGAACTTCTGGCCGCAGGGATCCCCTTTCTACCATCGATGAAACGAGCAGCAGAAGGCGTAAAGAAGGTGATTGATTACTATCAGAGACGGGAGAATCTGTAATTCGGTCACGGTCGATCAGGGAAATAT
Source organism: Desulfobacterales bacterium (assembly GCA_036446375.1). GTDB lineage: Bacteria > Desulfobacterota > Desulfobacteria > Desulfobacterales > JAZFSW01 > JAZFSW01. The sequence goes on from JAZFSW010000517.1 coordinate 1,591, forward strand.
CTCACGAATTACACGGGCAACCTGTTCTTTGTTTTCGGGTATCCGGATAAAGATCTCCTGGATTCCTCTAGAGGTTTGGAGCACCCCTTTGAAACCTGCGGGAACTTCTCCCTGGAGTTTAAAGTCCCCCACCGCACGTCCCCGTGCAATTGATTTCCCACCGTAGGAGCGACCAATAACCACCGCTGTCACTCCAGGAATACTCTCCAATCTGGCGATGGTTTTCTTACCGGTCTTATCTGTCGACTGGTGCCTGCCACGATGACGATCGGTCATTACGAAATCCTCCGGGGTTGCAGCCTGCAGCCCCATTATTCCTACAAAAGCATTGCGGCCCGGCCGCCACGAAAGTAGTAGCATCATACATAAATTCCACCTACTTGGCAAAATGAAACAAACCGATGCGTCGTTTTCTGCCATAGACTGAGGGCTTTTCCGTACACGTACACCTCACGTGCTCGTGCACGTGAACGGCCATTGCTCTATATGTGACCCACTATAGTGAGCATTGATACAATTCGTGTCAACAAACGCTTGATGGTTCGACATCAATTCTCTCTTTCGTTCACGAGCACGGGCACGTGTACGTTCAGGTGCACGAAAAAATCCATCACTAATTCCGCTTCTTTGGCAAAAACGAAACCAACCAATGCGTCGTTTGCCGCAACAGGCTGAGGCCATCTCCGTACACGTACACCTACACGTGCTCGTGCACGTGAACGGCCATTGCTCTATATGTGGCCCACTATAGTGAGCATTGATACAATTCGTGTCAACAAACGCTTGATAGTTGGAC
>JAZFSW010000518.1:0-3994 GCA_036446375.1 Desulfobacterales bacterium
CATGCTCGAATACTTCACGCAGGATCAATGCCTGGTGTTTCTCCGGAGCTGTATCGCACAGGGAATAGACACATGGCAGGCCAATTATATCAGCGAAAAAGTCCGGGATGTCGTCTTGAAGCTTCGTGAAGAAGGCGATGACATAAACCTCATCAGCATCGGCTCGCCGGAATTCGTACAAGGAGAAAAGGGGTGGGACAATCTGCTGGAGCTAAATCCTATCGGTGTCTATCTTTTCGGTATGACCTCGGACAAACTGTGGTTAGAAGGAAAGCTCGATACGGCCCGTGATTTCCTGGCAAAACTGCGCGATACCGGTATTCAGGTTGGCGTCGGGACCCACAAACCGGAAGTCATTGAGTATGTCGAGGAGAAAGGATGGGATGTAGATTTTTACATGGCATCCCTATATCGGTGGGGCCGGACGCCGGAGGAAACACTGGAAATCCTACCCGAAGTACCTCACGACGGGGCCGGTGGTACGGAGCTCTACCTGCCCTCGGAACTTCCGAGAATGTGTGGGACCATACGGGCGGCCTCAAAGACCTGCCTTGCTTTTAAACTCTTTGCTGGTGGAAGAACCTGTAACTCTCCCGAGCAGGTGGGGGGCGTTTTCGAAAAGGTTCTGGGGAGCATAAAGCCTACTGATGCGGTGGTTGTCGGCATGTATCCCCGCTTTAACGATGAGATTACGGAAAACGCCGATTGGGTAAGAAAACACGGATAGGCAATGGCGACGAAACAGGGGTTTTAGAATGCTGTTGCCAGAAGGGCCACGTTCTGTATCTTTCCTCGTTTGAGAGACTTGATCATGGTTGTTTCTTTATTGTCAACGTCTTTTACCTGTTGCGTTTTACAGCTCCCTTTAAAAATGGCGCCCGGTGCTATCCTGATAACAGGAGATTGAATATTTCCCTCGACCTTTCCGGATTCTCGAAGATCAATCTTTTCTTCAGCGATAACATCCCCATTGACTTCACCGAAGATGATAACATGCGGCACATGGATCTCTGCCTCCAGAACCCCATGCTCGCCGACGATCACCGTGCCGTCGCCTGATAGTGTTCCTTTGAACTTTCCGTCAATCTGGACCGTCCCATAGAATTTAAGATCCCCCTCAAATGCGGCATGTCTGCCGACAAGGGTTACGGCACTATCTTCGGGCGTCTGGTTCTTTCTGTTTTTGATCGCCATCGGGGCACCTTTGCTACAGCATACTGAGTGATGTTAAGGGTCTATCGATCATGTCATCTGGTATTTGGGTGCATCCGGGTCTGAGCCTCTATTCAAAGCGGCAATAAGGAATTTGCCTGAGACTAGAGGAGGATAAACCTGAGATGCTTCTTGAAAGAGATCGCAGGTTGAAAGCCGGTTGTCAAGACATAATCGGAAGCCGAAAAGAGCTTGTTTTCAAAACTGCAGTTTTATCATGGTATTAGATGTTGACAATGCCTGCATCTCTGATAGGAAAGTGGCCTCATCTCATATCGAATGCCATTTCTGCATTTCGATATACGCAGGGTGGTCGATGAGGGATCTGAAATTCATCCAATCAAGGGAGCATCGGGAAAGACGGGCGAGAGGAATAGAATGGGAAGCGGGCCACTACATTGTATCCGCGTTCTTAGCTCTGATTACGATGCCGAAAGAAAGGAGAGATACCAACGATGGCATTTACCGGAAACGATGTTGTGCTGTATGAGAAGCGGGACAGGAAAGCGTATATTACGTTGAACCGGCCCGAAGTGATGAATGCGCTAAGCAGGAAAGTCAGCGCCGGTATGGCCGAAGCGCTGGCGGACCTGCGCGATGACGATGATATCCTGGTAGCTATCCTTACCGGTGCCGGGGGGCGGGCGTTTTCCGCGGGAATGGACCTGAAGGAACGGACCCAGCTGGACAAGACCGGAACCGAAAACACCCGCGGGGCGGTTTCTGCCTGGGACGGGCGATGGACAGAGCTCGGGGTCTGGAAGCCGATTATCGCCGCCATCGACGGCTACTGTCTGGCAGGCGGCATGGAAGTGTCTCTCCAATGCGATATCCGCATCGCCACAAAGCAGTCAACCTTTGGCCTTCCGGAGCCCCGCCGAAGCTTGCTTGCCGGCTATGGCCTGCATAATCTTTCCCGCATGACCTCCTTGGGAAACGCGCTGTATATTCAATTGACCGGCAACCACATCCCGGCAGAAACAGCTGAACGCTGGGGGATCGTGCAAGAGGTCGTTGCCGACCGGGATGCGCTCATGGTCCGGGTTGAGGAATTGGCCGATAATATAATGGAATGTGCCCCCCTTGCCGTCCAGGCCATTAAGCGTATCGTGATGCAGGGCCGAAATATGCCTGTCGAATACAGCATAAAGATGACAGAATCCATCAATGCCATCATCAACAAGACCGAGGACCGGATAGAGGGCCCAAAAGCCTTTGCCGAGAAACGCAAAGCGGTCTGGAAGATGCGGTAGCAAGATCTGATTCTTTCGGAAATGCATGAGGTAAATGGAGACGAACGATGGGCTTTTTCAGACAGCAGGAAGAGAATCTTGCCATCCGATTGCTCAAATGGCAGTATCAGAGAATGAAGCGTGTGTTGCCGGGTGATACGGCGATGAAACAGCATGCACACAGGATCGTTGATGATGCACACCGGATTGCAAAGGAGAAAGGGCGCAGTGTTATCACCATCATCAAAGAGATGGTTGATGATCTGAGGAGAAAATGATCCTTGGATCCTTGAAACCTCTTCTCCAACTGAAATTGGAGAAGAACCGTCACTATATGTTAATATGTTGAAGTGCTGTTTTTTCTTAAAAAATAGATAATTAGCTTGCTTTCAAACCCCCAATAAAGGTAGTCTGCCAGAAATTGTTTGGCCCTGCCGGATGCCGTCCATGGGGGGATCTTCTCCAGAGGGAACAGGACGTATTCTGCAGGGATTTCCCCGGGAATGAAACGAAATCGAAAAGAATAGATGAAAGGATTCTTCAATGAATATCTATGTCGGCAATCTATCCACCAATTTTAAAGAGGACACCTTGCGGGAGCTTTTTACTGAATTTGGCGAAGTGGAAAGTGCCAAGATCATACTGGACAGATCCACGCATCGGTCAAAGTGCTTCGGATTCGTCGAAATGCCGAGTAACTCGGAGGCAGATCAGGCCATCAAGGCATTAAACGGGAAATTCATCGAAGGGGAAAACATAAAAGTGAATCCTGCTGATCCGGGAGGTAAACGCGCCAAGAAGGCATCCAAGCGAAGAAGATATTGATATGCAGAAGAACAGAGGCAAAACGATCGGCGGATATGTCTTACGCATGTAGAGCGAGACGATTATTTCGTATTGCCCGTCTGGTCTTTTCCGGGCTTGCGGTTGTTTTACAGATGGCCTGCAGTGATTCCAACCTGAACAATCCCTATCCGGAGGGCGACAAAGGAAAGAACACACACTACAATCTCTTCAGGGAGCGTCCCAAACATCTCGATCCCATTATCTCATATTCTGAGGATGAATACGCATTCCTCGGACAGATCTATGAACCGGTGGTGCAGTACCATTACCTGAAGCGTCCCTACGAATTGATACCTGCAACGGCCACGGCTGTTCCCCGGCCCCGCTACCTGGACAAAGACAAGCAGCCACTTCCCACAGAGGCCGATCCATCTCAGATTGCTTACAGCGTGTATGATATCCGGATCAAGCCCGGTATCCGCTATCAACCTCATCCGGCCTTTGCTACCGGCAATGACGATCGTTATTTGTACCATGGCCTATCGGCAAAGGAACTGGAAGATATCTACACCTTGTCTGACTTTGCGCATACCGGTACCCGGGAGTTGATCGCTGCCGATTATGTCTACCAGATCAAGCGGCTGGCGGCATTCCAGAATCCGGAGTTCTACAAGAGGCAGAGCATGCGCCTCTCGACGGCGAGGACACCGCGAGTGATCGCGTGCGCCGAGGATCTGCCCCAGTTCGTCGGCTTGCCCAGAGGC
>JAZFSW010000519.1:0-4546 GCA_036446375.1 Desulfobacterales bacterium
TTTGACTGCCGCTCAGGATCTGGCCAAGCAAGGCTATGGCGTTAGTGTCTATGAGTCCCTGCCCATCGCCGGCGGCATGCTGGCAGCAGGCATACCGGAATTTATGCTGGCAAAAGATATCGTAAAAGCCGAAGTCGACCTGATCAAGGCGCTCGGGGTGGATATCAAAACGAATATGAAATTGGGAAAGAACGTATCCATCGACGATCTGAAGAAGCAGGGGTACAAGGCGATCGTCCTGGCCACCGGTGCCTGGAAGAATATGGAATTGCCCATCCCCGGGGCAGATCTGAGAGGGGTAACCCAGGCCCTGGATTTCTTGCGTGATACCCGCCTTGGAAAGATTAGGAAGCTTCGGGGAACCGTCGTCGTTATCGGCGGAGGAAATGTTGCCTTTGACGCCGCCCGAACCGCTGCCAGAATGGGCGCCCGCAAAGTGATTGTCGCCTGTCTGGAATCAAGAACGGCCATGCCGGCATATAACTGGAAAGTCGAGATCGCCGAAGGCGAGGGTGTTGAAGTGCAGTGTTCACTTGCCGCCCAGGAGTTCAGCAAGAAACCTGTCGACAAAATCGGGGGTATCGCTTTCAGGAAGGTGGAAAGCACCACCATCGATATGGACGGGAGAATCTCATGGACACTGGCGGAAGGTCCTGATGCGGATGTCTCGATGGAGGTTGACAATGTCATCATTGCCATCGGTCAGCAACCGGATGCATCGATGGTCGAGGGCGTTGATCTGGCTGAAAACGGTGGATTCAAGATCGATTCGGAAACCATGGCCACCAACCTGGAAGGGATTTTTGCAGCGGGGGATGCGGTCAAAATGCCGGGAACCATCGTGGGAGCCATCGCCGCAGGACACGCAGCGGCCAAAGCGGTAAACGGTTACCTCGGTGGCGACGTCGAGGCGCCGGAGCCGGACAAGGACGTCTTCCGGGCGGAAGAGGATATCACCCCCGGTTTTCTATTGGAGAAAGACCGTTGGGAGCTACCGTCTCTGACCCCTAAAGACGCTATTCGGACCTTTGCCGAAGCCGATCTGGGATACCCACTGTGGCAGGCAGTTGAAGAAGCCAAGCGATGCATGAACTGCCGGATGTGCGGCAACTGCCTGTTTGGTCGTGGCCAGTTGTGCCTGGAGACCAGTAGGCGACTGCTTGCATCAACATAGCCTGTAGAGGCAATCGTTTGGTCTGCGAAAACCTGTCATCAAAATCCACATAGGGTTTTGACAATATACAGCATGGGGCATCGTCACCTGGCGGGTATCAACCCCAATGCTCAATACCATCTGGAGGAACAACATATGCATGAACAGAATCAGTACTCCTATGAATTGAATCCGGAGATGCTCAAGCAGCTCGGGGAAGAATTCGATGTGGAGAAGACGACAGCCGCGTTCGCCGAGCAAGTGAAAGGCAAATCCGCCGACGAGATTGCATCGGAGGGTAGAGCCTTTTTCGAAGCTTACGGCACCAACTGGATCAGAAAGGCCCTGAAACTCGGTGAGGAGTATCCGGACCGGACCTACGAGGTCCTCAAAATGGCCATCGACAAGGGGGATGGCTATTTCAAATTTGCCCTGCTGCCCCAGCGATTTATCGAAATCGCCTATCTGAGCACCCAGGACATCCCGGTGCTACCGATCATCGAAAACAACCCGGAGCGATTGATCTATCGCATGGTCGAATGCAATATGTTCAAGGGCCTGAAGGACAAGTGCGGGGAAGATGTGGCCAAGCAGCTCCCCTGCCAACATGCGTGCATAGCGGCATGCAAGACCATTCATAAGGATCTTGACATCGATGCCAATATAGACATGGAAGCATCCATCCCGGTGGAAGGCTATTGCCAGTTTGCCGCGAGAAGAGCCTAAATGGAAACATTGGTCCTTGCGGAGAGCCCCTATCCGTTTGCCGCAAGAAGGACATGAATTGACCACATTGCCCTCGCGGAGGGCTCCCGCCAGTTTGCTGCAAGAAGGGCATGATCGGATGCAGCGTCATGTGCATCTGTGATCATTCACTAATCTTTATATTAAGGAGGCACGACTATGAACTGGGTTGATGAAGCGTTTGGCGACCCTGCGTATGGCAATGGGAGATGGTATTTGAATCCGAAGAACCATTCCCGGAATATGTACAAGATCAAGAAACCGAACCAGAAGGCTGCCGCCTATGGTTCCGATCCAGAATCGGTGGGGGGCAGACTTATCGGCGAGATCATGCAGACCCGGTACACCGATCCGGAGGAGTTTGCCAAACAGGTCAAAGAGGCCGACTCCCTGCGGACCACCGGGCCGTTCCAGATCGGTCAGGTCATCCCGCTCCAGGAAGCCATCAAGGTTGCCGAGATCTCGTATCCTGTTGGCGCCATGTCCTGCATCTGCAGGATCCACTCCCGGGCCCAGGAAGAAAGGAACGAACACGAATATTCCTGCACCGGTCTTGGGGTCGGTATGTTCAAGTGGGAACGATGGCCGGAGCGGTACAAGGGTGGGGTCAATTTCATGACACCCGATGAGGCCGTCGCATGGCTGACCAAATGGAACAAGAAGGGCATGGTTCATATCATCATGACCTTTGGCGGCTCCTATGTGGGCGGCATCTGCAATTGCGACTATCCGGATTGCGGTGCAATCCGGAATCGGATCGACTACGGCATTTCCACGGGATGTCTCAAAAGCCCCTGGGTGGCATCGGTGAACTACGATGACTGCACGGGCTGCGGGGTCTGCGTTCAGCGCTGTCAGTTCGGTGCCATCAAGTTCGAAGTAACGACGGAAAAAACCAACATCGATCAATTCAAATGCTATGGTTGCGGGCTCTGTGAAACAGGGTGCCCCACGGGCGCCATCGAACTGCTTGACAGAGAAGCCATGCCCGGCCTGGCGGAGGAATGGTAATATGTCAGCACCGCGATTTGCCACAATTGAGATAGACCATGAAAAATGTACCACACCCTTTGACTGCAAGAAATGTTTGCAGGGCTGCGGCCAGGCTGTATTTTCCGTGGGCGCCGTTAACGTACAAAAGGGAAGGGAAACCGATCCCAAAGATCCCGGCGCCTACCGGTTGGGTGTCAGTCATCGGGATAAATGCACGGGCTGCAATGATTGCATCGAGCTTTGCCCGGTGGATGCGATCACCATCACCTTTCCCCCTTTAAACGCATAACCCATCCGGATGGGCCGCTGCCAATGGTCTGAAAAGTGGTCTGTCTGATGGCATGAAGAAAGCAGGTTATTCTCGCAAAGGCGCTAAGGCGCAAAGAAGAGACTCTTGATGTTTGTTGGTTAGCTTTACGCCTGTTCGGCTTTTCAGCTTGGATTGAGGCAGGTGTCAGTAAGGGATTCTAAAGAGCTGTCCAGACACCTGAACACTGACACCTATTTCCTTGGCAATATCCCGACAACCCAGAGATCTTTGAATTTCTCCTCACAGCAGATTTGCTGAATTGTAATATCAGTAGGTTACAATTCCAATTCTTTCAAAATGCGCTGTTTTTCAAAGGTCTCACCCATAAACCACGGCACTGCCGTGGTTTATGTTTTAGGCCATGGGAAAACAATTTGAAAATAGATCTTCATCTTCACACCATCTATGGTTCTTCCTGTGCCTACATGGAGCCGGAACAGCTCATCGCGTGTGCAACGAAAATCGGTCTCGGCGGCATCTGCATCACGGAACACGATCAGGTCTGGGGTGAAGAGCGCATAGCAGATTTGAACAAGAAACATGATCTCTTAATCATCGGGGGGGTGGAGGTCAGCACCGACCTGGGAGAAGTCCTGGTCTTCGGGTTTCACGAATCGGTGATGAAGATATCCACAGCCGCTAACCTCAGAGAACGGGTGGATGCGGTCGGTGGCGTAATGATACCGGCACATCCCTTCCGGCTTGAACCGGATATGATCCAGGCCCACGTCGCTGCAAGACAGGAAGACCCCGATACGCCGACCGAACAATTTCTTTCCGCGGTTCAAAGACCCCTTTTTAAACTTGCCGATGCCATAGAGATATATAACGGCCGTTCCGGTCGAAATGAGATTGCCTTTGCTACGTCGGTGGCCGATTATCTTGGCTTGAAGGGAACCGGGGGCAGTGATGCCCACGCCACGATCGGGGTGGGTGCCTGCTGTACGGTTTTCGAAAACACCATCGCTGATGAAGCCGAATTTATCGGTCATATCAAGGAAGGTCTGTTCCATGGTATTGATGAACGGTGGGAGAATTAGTTCCCATCCATAAATGGTCTATTTCGCCAATCTCTGCGTCAATCTGCGGGATCGCTTGTGCGACGTGGCACGCCACGTCTCCGCGCAATCCCTTGATTTCCTTGACCTTGACGAAATATCCTCATTTCTGGATTGGAAACACCCGTATGTGTCCATCCTCAGAAAAGCAAGGTTGTGGATGGACACTAACTAAAACCGTACAGAATAAGGAAAATAATCTATGAGCAGTAAGATTCTCATCAATGCCGTGGATCCGGAAGAATGTCGAATCGCCATCATGAAGCAAGGGAAACTGGAAGAATTCCG
>JAZFSW010000520.1:0-2892 GCA_036446375.1 Desulfobacterales bacterium
AGATCGCGCATCTCCAGCAGCGTGGATAGCAGCCGTTGGTTATCTTTCTGATGCAGGCCGATGCTCGGTTCATCAAGGACATACAACACGCCGGTCAATTTGGATCCGATCTGTGTCGCCAGCCGGATCCGCTGACTCTCACCACTGGACAGGGTATGTGCGGGCCGATCGATGGTGAGATAGGAAAGCCCGACGTTTTCGAGAAATCCCAGTCGTTCAACGATTTCTTTTAAAATGCGTTGGGCGATCAGCGCTTCCTTTCCCTCCATCGCCAGACCGGTAAAGAAATCATGGGCGGCCCTTACGGAAAAGGCCGTAACCTCAGAGATGGACAGGGCGCCAACTTTTACCGATCGGCTGGACAGGTTCAGCCGCTGGCCGCTGCATGTCGAACAGGGACGAAAGTTCATATACTGTTTTATGTCTTCTCTGGCATGATGAGAATCTGTTTCCCGATAGCGTCGTTCCAGTTGAGGGATAAGACCTTCAAAAGGCCTTTTGTCGACAACCGGTCGGGGTTCCCGGTCGAAGGTGAAGCGGATCGGTTCTTCACCGGATCCATGGAGTAGAATCTTAGTAAATCGTTCCGGCAGATCCTTGTACGGCGTATGGATGTCGACACCATAGTGACGGGTGAGTCCATCGAGAAACTCGGCAAAGTATACAGACGTCCGGTTTGCCCAAAGCTCCACAGCACCTTCCCGTAAGGACAATTCAGGATTGGGGATGATTAGATCCGCATCGAATTCCGTGGTTGAGCCGAGACCATCGCAGGAGGGGCATGCCCCCTGTGGTGAGTTGAAAGAAAAATTTGCCGGTGTGAATTCCGGATAACTGATGCCACAATCGATACAGGCTGCTTTTTCGCTGAACAGGATGGATTCATCGAAGCTGTCGGGGTCTTGTCCCAGAATATTTACCGATGCAAGACCATCGGACCGGGACAGGGCCAGCTCCAGAGAATCGGCGAGGCGGTTACGGATCTTTTCATTTACAACCAATCGATCCACGACAACATCAATGACATGTTTCTTGTTCCTGTCGAGACCGGTTGCCTCGTCGATCTCAAGAGTCTCACCATCCACCCGAACCCTGGCAAAACCTTCCTTCTTCAGCTGTTGAAATGTCTTTGCATGGGTTCCTTTCTGGTTGGAGACAATGGGAGAAGAGATGATGATCCGGGTGCCCCGGGTGAGGGCCAGCACCCGGTCGATGATTTGATCCAGGGTCTGTGCCGTGATCGCCTTGCCGCATTTGTAACAATACGGCCTGCCGATCCTTGCATAAAGCAGACGAAGGTAGTCGTATATTTCCGTAACGGTTCCCACGGTGGATCGCGGATTATGGCTTGCGGCTTTCTGTTCGATGGCTATTGCGGGGGACAGCCCTTCGATCAGATCGACATCCGGTTTGTCCATCCGTTCGAGAAATTGGCGGGCGTAGGTAGACAGGGACTCAACATAGCGACGCTGGCCTTCTGCATACAGCGTATCAAAGGCCAGCGTCGATTTTCCGGATCCTGATATCCCTGTGATGACCACCAGTTTGTTCCGCGGCAAGGTGACGTTGATATTCTTCAGGTTGTGTTGCCTAGCACCGCGAATGGTGATGTCTTTTGTTTCCATGCTCATTCCGTGGTTATTTGTTCGGACAGGGCGTGCTCTGCGGCCATCTTAATGGCGGCAATCAGACTGCCCGGGTCTGCTTTGCCGGTTCCTGCGATATCGTAGGCTGTGCCGTGATCCACAGAGGTCCTGATAATGGGCAGACCCAGAGTTGTGTTCACTCCATCGCTGAAATGCATCATCTTAAAGGGTATCAATCCCTGATCGTGATACATGCAGACCACGACGTCATAGGTGCCTTTCGCCGCATAATGAAAGGCTGTATCCGGTGGGAGAGGGCCCACAACATGGATCCCTGCTTTCTTTGATGCCTCGATGGCGGGAATGATGACGCGATCTTCTTCGTCCCCCAGTAGCCCCTGTTCTCCGGCATGAGGATTGAGACCTGCTACGGCAATGAGGGGCGTGTCGATGCCAAAACGGCCGGTCAGGGCCTGATGGGTAACGGCAATGGTGTTGGTAATTTTTTCAACGGTTAGCAGGCCGCTTACCTGTTTCAGAGGCTCATGCCGGGTGACCAGAACCACCCGAAGCACATTGCCGGCAAGCATCATGACGATGTTATCTGATTGGGTCTTTTCTGCAAATAGCTCTGTATGTCCCCTGTAGGAAAATCCGGCCAGCTTCATCGCCGCTTTGTTGATCGGGCTCGTGACAACTGCTGCGATCTTTCCCCGGAGGGCCCAGTCGATTGCCGTTGTGATATAAGAGACCATGGCGCGTCCCGTATCGATCGTGGGTAGACCGGGTAGTGCTGAAGAAGGGTTCAGCGATGAAACTGACATTACATCGATTGACCCTCGCCGGTATATGGCGTCTTCCGGTGTGAGGATCCGGTGCAGATCCCCATCCCATCCTGTGACGTGCTTCACCGATGTGAGGATCTGAATATCGCCAATGACAAAGGGGTTGCAGAGGCTGTGAATGGATGGATCATCCAATGCCCGGAGAATTATCTCCGGCCCGATACCGACCGGGTCTCCCATCGTGATACCTACATCTGGAAGATTCCTTTCCATGCGTGAGATACTCCCGGAAGTTGAGGCTAAATTTCCACACTCTATAGCGTATCTTTGCTTTTTTCAAATGAAATCCGCAGGATAAAATACTGCAAACGCGTGACCACAGCGCGAGATGTGTCGTGTATGTATTCAATGAAGAATCTATTTTCAGTTTATTCAAAAATGAATGTAAATGGGAGTATATGGACGATATTAAGAGATATCCGAATTGTCGAAAAACCGGATGAATGCTTTGGATATGCTTA
>JAZFSW010000521.1:0-8098 GCA_036446375.1 Desulfobacterales bacterium
TCCAACGTTCTGCTATGGGTCCAGAACCATTTGATACGATCATGTTCTCTATGATACTTCAGATAACCTGAATCAACCAGATGGTCCACCGTATTCTTGAGGTTTTCCCTTTCTTTCCCCGATATCGCCGAAAGCGTCTCAATGAGTCCGGATACGGGGCTATTCTGAGATGGGTCCACCTTATAACGACCATGTTTTTCGATAAGATCTTCTGAAAGAATCTGAAAGATCAACCGCAGACGCTGGTCACTTTCAACCCTGAGTCTGTCGGTATCCGAGCACTGGCCCTTTCTGTATTGCTCTAAGATCGCTTCCCAGTGTTTTTGAAGCTCAACCAAAAACTCTCCCACAAAGGCGTCAATTTCTTTATCGGTAACGTGAGCTGTCCGCGTAATGGCTTGGTTTGCATCGTACCGATCCCAATCCTCGGTGAGGATTTCCAGATCAAACCGATCCAGTTCTTCCCATAGTGTCGTCCCTGGAAAGGGGGCCAGGAAATGATACCCGAAGGGAGCGTCTATCTCTTCGCAGAAGGCCCGTGTATCGTTCATTGTCTGGTTGGTTTCGCCGGGAAGCCCCACCATAAAGGACAGAAATACACCCATTCCGACGTCCCTACACATGGCAACGGCGTTTCTCGCCTGATCCAGCGTTATCCCCTTCTCAATTCGCTTTAGCATTTCCGGATTCCCCGATTCAATGCCAAAGCTGACGGTATTGCAGCCTGCTTTGAGCATGGCTTCCAACACTTCCTTGTTACAGGAATCCACTCTGGCAAACGCCGCCCAGGAAAAGGTCAATCCCCGTTTCATGATTTCATTGCAGAACCGTTTCACCCTTTGCTTATTCGAGGTAAAGAAATCGTCGGCGATATTGATGTGTGTAAATCCGCTGGCAAGAACATCCTCAATCTCATCCACAATCCGTTCCGGTGACCGGTACCGGACCTTCATCCCCACCATGCGCCGACCTTGACAGAAGACGCAACGATTGGGACATCCCCGACTGGTAATGATGCTGACCGGAAAACCGAGCGCCTGGTATCTAGAGACTGGCAGCAAATGTCGAGCCGGCAAGGGGAGTGAGTCCAGATCCCTAAGGAAGTCTCTGGGACCCGGGAAGATCAACCGGCCCTCTTCGAGAAAGGCGATCCCCTTAATCGTATGCCATGCCGACCTGTCATGGAGTATGGGAATAAGCTCCTCCAGGGTAGCCTCACCTTCTCCCACCACAATAAGATCAATTCCAGGGTATGCGGCTAAGGTATTTTCAAAGTCAAAGGACACATGGGGTCCCCCCATGACGGTTACGATTGAAGGGTCATGCTGTTTTGCCGTTTCCAAAATACCGGCCGCCGCATAGAAATTCATGGTGACGGCGTTTGTCCCGACCACATCCGGCTGAAAAGTGTCCAGTTCCCTTTTAAGCTTCTTCGGCGAATAACCCCGGACAATATAATCGAAGATCCTCACTGTTGCACCTGCAGACTCAAATGTGGCGGCAACATAACAGATTCCCAAAGGGGGAGAAGGGGCCTCCTCCAAAGGGTATGGCGGTGCAATCAAAGCGACTCTCATAGCTATCAATTATCTTCCACCTCAACTTTCGGGTTTCGCGACGGTATGAATCCCGAAAGCTGAGTTCCAGGTATCGTTCAAGGAAATATGTCTAGGACAATATGGCCTTTATCTCCCTTGACAAGCAAGGGCTTTTTCTGCATGGTTGGCTACTAAAAGTAAGGAGCAGATATATGGAAATCTAGGAAGGCGCTTGTCTCCGGAAGGGCAGCTTTTTCTCAGTCTCATGTACTACTCTTTCAAACATCAATAGCGATATATTCAATTTCCCTATTCACAAACAATGGAGCTAACCATGAAGGGCTTCCCCCCATCTGTAGACATCAGAGACGACACCATGAGAGAAGGATTGCAGATTGAAGACAGGGATATTCCCGTTGATGAGAAACTGAGGCTATTGGATGCCTTAGGGGAAACGGGTCTGAAAACCATATCCATCGGATCTTTCGTCAGTCCCAAGCTAACTCCCCAAATGGCCTGCATTGACGAGATCGCCGAACGGTTCGAACCGAGACCGGGCATTACCTATACGGCGGCCGTATTTAATCAAAAGGGATATGAACGGGCCGACAAGTTCTATCCCAAACTGAATGTCAGATCCCGGCAGGCTGTGACCCATGTTGAAGTGTGCGAGGTATTTGCCATGCGCAACTACAACCGGACACCCGAACAGATGCTGGCGCAGGGACGGTCGACAGCTGCGCTTGCCCGGCAGGCGGGCGCCGCGGCAGGGGCGATCGTATTCGGCAATCCTTTTGGCTCTAATTTCCAGGAGGATTTCTCCCGGGAGCATTCCCTTGAAATACTGAGAAAAGCCATCGATATCTGGCACAGCGAGGGTCTATCGGTTGGGAGCTGCCGGATCATCGATGACATGGGCGTTTGTCTTCCCGATCAGCTGGTGGACATGATCACGGCCATCCAGGCGGAGTGGCCGGAGATTAGCGATTTCGCCCTGCATCTTCACAATCAGAGGGGGGTCACCAATATCTGCTATTACGAAGCCCTGAAACTGGGGCTCACCCAATTTGACACCTCTATCGGGGGGATGGGGGGCTGTCCCTATTGTGGCAATGGACGAACCGCCGGCCATGTGCCTACCGAAGATTTTGCCTACCTTTGCGAGGAACTAGGGATCGATACCGGCCTGGATCTGGACAAACTGATCGAAGCGGCCGTCATTGCGGAAGAGGTGGTCGGACATCCGCTCTGGGGACATGTCTCCAAGGCCGGGCCACGGCCGAGGGGGAATAGAATCTATCCGGCGGATATGCCGTTTGTGGAAACCAGGGAAGAGGCCAGTCATTTTCGAAGGGGTTCCTCTGTGTATGCCCACCAGTTGAAGCCCTGGAAGGAGGGGAGTGCCCTGGACACCTATCTCAGAAGCAGCGGCATCAATGGCAAGGACGTTTCTAGTCCTGGGGGATCAATACCTCCGGGTTGAGAATGTTATTCGGATCCAATGCTCTCTTTAAGGCCCTCAGCAGGTTTACCCCGGATTCCCCTATTTCAGCAGCCATATAGCCTCGACGAACACGGCCAATCCCATGGTGATGCGAAATGCCGCCGCCGCCATCAATAACCGCCCTCAGCACCCGATCCCAGCAATCGTAATACACCGGCTCCATATCCAGGGGATCCTCGGCCTTTGCTGCAAAGGTAAAATAGAGATTGATGCCGGAACGGTAGCAATGGGAGCTGTGGGCCGAAGCGGCCAGCATCCCGTCTACCTTGTTCAGGGAATCGATGGCATTGCGGTAGATGGGGCCGATCTTGTCCCAGGTAGCGGCCATCTCGATGGTGTCCAGAATGATATTGTTATCCAGCCACGTTTCCCAGGGGTGGACGTCATTTCGATTCTCCATCCAGTCGGCAACGGACTTCGCCGGGGCAACATCACATTTCACATCCCTGGCAATCTCCAGGCAGTCCTTAATCTCTGCATCGACTCTGCCTTCAGGTCCCTCATGTACCAGCGTTACGAGGCAATCATCGCCACGAGCATAGTCCCCAAATTTCCGCTGCGTTTCAGAGGTATCATATTGACGCATAACAGGAGGCATCCACCCGGATTGAATGATGTACCGCTGGAATTCCAGACCCTCTTCCATCGTTGCTGCGTAGAATGCCGTATATTCCCGCTTCTCCGGTTTCCAGTGCAAAGAGAAGGTCACCGCGGTAACGACGCCCATGGTTCCTTCTCCCCCCAGAAATATGTGATTGAGGTCCGGGCCGGCGGCAGCCCGGGGGGTCAGTCGTGTTTCAAGGACCTCGCCGTTGGGGAGCACCACTTCCAGAGCCATGACCACGTCCTCAATACTGCCATAGGCGCTGGAAAACTGACCGGAAGCGCGGGTCGAGACCCACCCGCCGACGCTGCTGACATCGATCGATTGGGGATAGTGGCCGAGGGTCATCCCCTCCTTGCCGACGGCCGCTTCCGCGTCCGATCCTCTCACGCCGGCATCGAAGGTGGCGATCAGGTTCTTCGTATCGATCTTGCGGATCCGTTTCATGGAACTCATGTCCAGCAATACCGTCTCAGGTGTGGTATGAATTGCTTTCATACATCCAGACCCGAGACCGAATGGGACCAGTACCGCTTTGTTTTCGTTGCAGGTCTTGACGATCCTGACCACATCCTCGGTGTTTTTCGGATTGACGACGCAGGCAGGATTCGGGGCGCCTCTTCCCTGCATGTCTGCCAGCGCGTTTGTTACCGACCAGTCGCGTCTGCGCTCTTGCAGGATTCCCTCATCTGTTTTCACCTTCTCCGGACCGATGGCTTGCTGCAGCTTTTCAATTATCTCAGTATTCATCTCGTATCCTCTTCTTTTTCCAGAACACGCATTTCTTTCTGACGGCGCTTCCGGCAGTGCTCGATCTGGTTTGTCTTTTCCGTTTCTGACCAATTGAGCAGATTCCCCATGGCTTCAGCCGCCGGTTCAAGGGCATCCATTCCGCCGTTATCGTCAAAATTCGAACGGGCGCTTCGGCGCACCCAGTAATCTTCCAGTGTCAGTGCACCCTCGGACATAACGGCAAATTGTGCTTCTACAGCAGGGCCCGATTCTGTGCCAAAGAGCGTTAGCGCCTCAGATCCATATAGCATCGCGAGACGTTCTGCCTCAACCGATGGTAGTCCCAGTGATTCAACCCGACGCTTGAATTGGTCGAACGGTTCAGCAAAATCGCCGCCGGGCAGCGGGCCGTCCTCTGTAGCGGCCGGGGAAGGTTTCATTCCGAGTGCCTTTTGGCAGTGATCGGCCACTCTCCGGGCCATGGTACGGTAGGCGGTCAGTTTCCCTCCGGCCACAGTAATCATACCGCCGGGGCCTGTCATCACTTCATGCCTTCGGGAGATCTCGTGGGGCTTTTTGCCCGCTTCTCCGAGCAGGGGACGGATGCCGGACCATAGGCCCACGATGTCACCATCGGTTAAGGGACCCCGGTTAAAGACCGTATTGGCGGAATCTTTCAGGTAATCAATGTCTTCCCGGGTGATCTGCGGCCAATAGCCGGGGTCCGGGTAGAAGGTGTCTGTGGTGCCAATGTAGACAAACCGGTATCGGGGTACAGCAATCAATCCCCTGCCGTCAGGGCCCTGCCAGCAGATGGTTCCTTCCACCGGAAGCCGATCTCTGGAAACAATCAGGTGAATGCCTTTGGTTAACTGCATCTTGCGCTTTGCCTTTTCTGCCTCCATTCTCCGAACGGTATCCACCCAGGTTCCGGATGCATTCACGATGACTTTGGCCCGGATCTCGAACGGATCTTCCTTTGCCGCCAGCGTATTGCGGACAAGGGCGCCAGCCGCCCTGCCGCCTTCCATGAGTATTTCCTCAACAGCTGCATAGGTAACCACCGTGGCGCCGTGAGAGGCAGCACTTCTCGCATTGGCAAGCGTCAGGCGAGAGTCTTCCGTCTTGTACTCCGGATAGACGCCGGCCCCTATCAGCCCATCCATCTTCACGCTGGGTTCTCTGGCTTTCAACTCATCGTGAGTCCAGACCACATGCCGCTCATCTTCATCCACATTCCCCAGTTTTTCATATAGCTTAAGGGCTGCACGCAGGCCGGCAAGATATGTTTTCGTTCTGCACGGCACCACCATGGATGTGGTTATCGCCAAATGGGGAGCCAGCCGTCTGAGGGTGCGCCGCTCATTGGATGCTTCTCTGACCACGGTCATCTGGCCCTGGGACATGTATCGAATGCCCCCGTGTATCAGTTTGGTCGATCGGCTTGAGGTAGCAGCAGCGATGTCTCTGGCATCCACCAGGGCGACGCGCAATCCTCTCATGGCACAATCCCTGGCCACGCCGCATCCGGTGACCCCGGCACCGATCACGAGAACGTCAAACTGCTCCCGCTGTAAGGCAAGAAGGGTCTGCTCTCGCCGGGTTGCATCAATTGCTGATCCTTGTTCCATTTTCCACCTGTCTCTATCTGAGGGAAGGGCTGCGGGCTATCGGTATCCCTCTTCCCGGTTCCACTTCCTGGCTTCGTCAATCATGGCGCGATAGTTTTCTACGCTGCAGTAGTTGGCTACCGAGTTGCCGCTGCCCGGGGCGAACCCCCCACCGGAACCGCAGGCTTCGTGAATCTGGTGGCAACGGGTGCACACAATCTGTTCCACCACTCGAGTGTAAGCTAATCCGTCGCACGGCTTCTTGCACCGGCTGGATTAGCCTTGTTGGGCGGCATACTCAGACCAGGGTCTGATGGTGTTTAGCAAGGGCCCGATCGTACGCTCAGCGACCTCTGTATCATAGGCAGCTTGAGCGCGCAGCCAATACCCATTGGAAAGATCAAAGAAGCGACACATCCTCAAATCTGTATCTGCCGTTATTGAACGTTTGCCTGCTACAATCTCACTGATGCGCTGGGCAGGCACACCAATCTCCTTGGCCAGGCGATACTGGCTGAGACCCATGGGTCTGAGGAATTCTTCCAGCAGGATTTCACCTGGCGTTATGGGTTCGAGCTTTTTCATAATAGATACCCCCTAATGGTAATCGACAATCTCGACACTTTCCGCGCCTCCATCCTTCCATCGAAAGCAGACGCGCCATTTCTCGTTGATCCGAATGCTGTATTGACCAGAACGTTTCCCTTTGAGCGCCTCAAGACGATTGCCGGGTGGTACCATCAAATCATCAAGCCGGTTGGCAATTTCGAGTTGTCTGAGTTTTCGTCGCGCAACCTTGGTAATGCTGATGAATTTCCTGACAGAATTGCCACCTGAGAGCGCCTTGGCGTACTCACATTTGAATGACCTGATCATAGGCAATATAGTAACGCACTGCGTGATTAACGTCAAGCGTGATTATCGGTAGCGCCCAACGGCGCTAATCGGCCGGCCACTATCAACGAGGTCAAGGTATCCGGCATGTATGCGCGTTGACCCAGCGCTTGACATACGATCACGCCTTTGCCATATTCCGACCAGCAAAGAGCAGTCTTTTGCCCCTTCTTGCCTCTTATCTCGGCAGTATTGTCGGGGGCAATTGTCTCACCGACGCGCGGGGCCTAATGTCACCGGCGTCTGCAACCAGAATAACTGAATCCAGGAGATAAACATGAACGACAAAGTAATCTCAGATACACCTGAGCAAGCGGAATTTCGCGCCCATTGCAGAGAATGGCTATCCAAGAACCGGCCCGCACCTTTCAAAGGCCCTGTGCAAACCCAGGAGCATCCCAGAATAAACAGCCCGGAGCACTTTCAATGGCTGCGTGACTGGCAAAAAGCGGCTTATGATGGGGGGCTGGTGGGATGTGATTACCCTAAAGAATACGGCGGCGGGGGCCATACGGACTGTCAACGGATTGCCAATCAAGAGATGACCTGGGCCAAAATGCCCGGTTTGATCGGCAAACAAGGCTTGAGCCTCGTTTCGCCCACACTCATAGATAATGGATCAGAATTTCTCAAAAAGCGGTTTATCCCTAAAGCACTATCCGGCGAAGAGATCTGGTGCCAGGGCTTCAGCGAACCGGGATCCGGATCGGATCTCGCCAGTCTGCAGTGCCGCGCCGAGCGCCACGGCGACGGGTACCTGGTGACGGGGCACAAGGTGTGGACCACGGTGGCGCAGTACGCCAAGTGGATGATCCTGCTCGCCCGCAGCGACTTCGAAAGCGGAAAGTACCAGGGCCTCTCCTACTTCCTCTGCCCCATGGACGTCGAGGGCATCAGCGTCCAGCCACTGGTCAAGATGAGTGGCGAGGGTGGCTTCAACCAGGTGATCTTCGACCACGCTCCCATGCCCGCGGACTCGCTGCTCGGACACGAGGGAGAGGGCTGGAAAATCGCCATGACGACCCTCACCTTCGAACGCGGCGCGTCCGAAGGCACCGGCGCCGGCGGGGCGGCCCTCGGCGGCACGGGCTTCGTGCGCCAGGTGGCGGATCTCGCGCGCCGCGTCGAGCGCGACGGGCGCCCCGCCGCGGCGGACCCGGTGTTGCGGGATCGCCTGGCCGGCCTTTGGATCCAGGAGGAAGCCCTGCGTCTGGCC
>JAZFSW010000522.1:0-3190 GCA_036446375.1 Desulfobacterales bacterium
GGGAAGAAGACCCTGTCTTTAGCCGAAGTGAAGAATAACATACTGAAATTACAGGTCAATTGGATCTACCATTAGAAACATTCAGAATCCGGACATATTCTGGCAAGGATATTGCAGTCTCCTAAAAGCGTAACAGATATCTTTTCATCTGTTCTCCTTCTTACCAGCCGGTCGGGCTATCCTGACCGGCTGGTTTAATTTTGCGCGGAATTTCCTATATATATCACATCTGGATTCTCATCCCGCCTTCGGCAGGACTCGAGGCGCTAAGGACGCAGAGATAACCGATCAATACTATAAAACAGTTCTCTTCTCTGCGTTCTCTGCGGCTCTGCGGTGAAACTTCGTAATCTCTTCTTCGATTGGACCGGTCCCGCCTTGCGGGATTTAGCCAGAGGCGGCGCTCATATCGGCTTTCGCCCGAGCAACTCCGAGACGCGCCTAATGCGATCTGTCCGTGTCGGCCCGACAGCCTGATCGCCGATGCCGAGAATGATCCGTTGATCCCCATCCAGCGTGTCAAACATCCCTTCGAGCCAGTTTTCAAAATCCTGTTCCGATACATGGGATTCAAAAATCGGCGACGGTACCACACCCCACATGAGAACCTTGCCTTGCCAGGACTTCCAGGCTTCCGCAAAAGTCAACGCTGTAAGGGGTGCCGGTGAAATGGATTCCACAACATCAATGCCCGATTCCGGTATGAGATCGATCAGGGGCTTCATGTTGCCGTCCATATGGCTGCCCAGCACCTTGCCTCTGGCATGAGCCTTATCTGCGGCTGCCTGGAGAAACGGCATGCAGAATTGTTTAAAAAGGGAAGGACTGGTCACCGTGCCCTCATAATTGTCGGTGAATTCCACCATCGGGGAGGGCAAATCCAGTCCGAACTCCAGGATACGATGGGCATGTGCTTCGAGGGCAGCCAATAGATAATCGATCCGGGCAGGATTGTCTGCCAGCGTATAAATCGTGCGTTGTTCGCCCATATAGTCGAGCAGGATATGCTGAAACGGCGTTCGTCCCAGGACCGGAATCGTAAACCCGTTGTCTCCGATCAGGGCTTCGGTCTGCTCAAAGTGCTTCGTGAAAGCAACCGGTTCGGCGTGATCCAGTATCCATTTGACAACGGCGTAGTCATGATCGTCCTTCAGGAGGGGGTCCACGAGATAGGCCATTCCTGCTTCCCTGATAGACGTTTCGGTTGTTCGAAATCCAAGGGATGCCCGGCCGGCGGGCGTTTCAAAAACAATCCGGGTGTCGCCGGGCTCCAGGGCCGGGACATATTCACGGGGAAGGGGAAAGTTCGCCATGGGGCTGCTTTCTTTCCGAATGATGTCGCCGTTGAAGGTAACCGACACATCGACACCGTGAAGGCGTGTCAGGGATACAAGCCCATAGGCTTGCCGACCGATACCCAGGCTGCGATGGATATCCATCAGATCCATATCCGCGAAGGGCTCAGGCAATATATCGCAGCGGGTGGCCGCAGCATGCCAGATGTCAAGCCGGGCGGCCCATGGAATCTTGTCGCAAGGCTTGCCCTGCAATGTGCTTTCAATCCGCTGTCGTTCGGTCATTTCATCCTGCATAGGGTGCAGCTCCTCTGCCTGATAACGGCTATGCGATGCGCGATGCCTACGCTGATAGGGGGTTCCGGATCGATGGTTTTGTACCCATTTGTGGTATTATCTATTGACTTTTACTGTGCATATCATGAATTATACAAGGTCCATTACGTTGGTTGGGACATACACGTACGGTCTATTCTTCTGCTGCATATACCATATGCGCAATAAAGATCCAAGCCACGGGAGCGTATCCATGAGCACGACACCATCAGATTATCAGGAGAAGATCACCACGGCGGAAGCAGCTGTTGCCTCTATCCGGTCCGGTGACCATGTTTTTGTGGGAACGGCATGTGCCACGCCGTCCCGGCTGGTTCATGCCCTTGAGGCCTCACAGAGACGACTTAAAGATGTGCAGCTCATTCATTTTATCGCCGATGATGTGTATCCTCAGACCGAGGACGGGGAACTGACCACACGATTCCAGCACAAGGTCTTTTTCGTTGGTATGGATGATCGGGAGGCTATTAAGCAGGGCAAGGCCAATTACATCCCCATTCCCATCAGCCAGCTGCCACGACTGATTGAAAGCGGCAGGATTCCCATCGATGTTGCGTTGATCCAGACCACGCCACCGGATGGCCATGGATATGTAAGCTTGGGCGTATCGGTTGATATCACCAGGGCGGCGGTGATGAATGCCAGAAAGGTCATTGCCGAGATCAATCCCAATATGCCCTGGACGCATGGGGATTCTTTCATTTCTGTTGATAAGATCGACCATATGGTTGAAGTGGATACACCGGTCAAAACGTTTGTTCACCCCCCTGTCAATGAGGTGGCAGAGAAGATGGCCCGGTACGTTGCCAGTATCATCGACGATGGTTCTACACTTCAGATCGGGCTGGGCCGGGTACCCAACGGGATGCTCAAATATCTGAAGAACAGAAGGAACCTGGGCATTCATTCCGATGTGATATGTGAGGAAATCATCGATCTGATTGAGGAAGGTATTATCACCGGGGATGCCAAAACCTATTACCGAGGACAGATTGTTACCAGCTATTGTATGGGGGTGACCCGACGGCTCTATGACTTCATCGATCACAATCCGATGTTCAGTTTCCATCCCATTGAATTCGTCTGTGATCCGGCAAACATCAGCCGGAACAGGAAGATGGTTTCTGTAAGCCAGGCCTGGGCGGTCGACCTTAACGGCCAGGTATGCACAGATCAACTCGATGGAGAGCTTTACAGCGGGGTGTCCACGCAACCCGATTTCATCCGGGGTGCCGCCAACTCTGTCGGTGGCAAGCCGATTATCTGCCTTCCTTCGACGACAGATGATGGCAGCGAATCGCGGATCCGCCCCCTGCTGAGGGAGGGAGAAGCGGTGACGATACCGCGCTCCGATGTTCATTATGTGGTCACAGAATTTGGCGTTGCCTATATCTATGCCAAATCCCTCAGTGACCGGGCGTTGCGTCTCATTCAGATCGCTCACCCCGACTTTCGACCCGGTCTTTTAGAAGAGGCCAAGCGATTGGGATATGTCCGTGAGGGGCAGGTGCTGGAAAGCAAGGTGAGCTATCCGGTGAATGAAGAGCGAACCGTAACAT
>JAZFSW010000523.1:0-3825 GCA_036446375.1 Desulfobacterales bacterium
AAGGAAGGATCGATGAGCGAACCAACAAGATTCAAGGTCACCCTGGAATTCGAGGTTGACGTAAAGCCCATCTCGGTGCCGGATGTGGATACGTTTTCCAAACTTCGTCACCCCGGTGCTAAAGGCAAAGAGAAGCCGAAACTCAGTGAAAAGGAGCTTCGCGCCCTCATGAAGAAGAAGGGCATGTCGGATGCAGATATTGATAAGTATATGGCCGGCGACGGCAAAGGCAAGGGTGATGCTGCATCCAAAGCTAAAGCCAAGGGCAAAGGTCAGGACTACCAGCTTCTGCTTTACCCCGAATACGAAAAATGGGCTGCCGCGCAACGGGCATTGCAGGACGAGATTCTGAAAGATGAAACGCTGAGTACCCGTTATGTGCAGGACATGCTGCGTGATCTCATTCGGGGTCGTCTCGATGCCATCCTCGATGACAAGTACGGTGCTCCCGATATAAACACGGTTCTGGAACAAGCCATCCAGCGATTGTCGGCGGCGGAGCAGGAGACTTTAAAGGTTGAAGTGGACAGCATGCTGTTCGATGAAACGGAATTGGTGGATGATTCTGTGGATTGCCGATTTGCTGGCCTGACGGTTACCGAGACATAGGTGATTCCGGTTACGGTGACTCATTCCATGTCGCACAAGTGATCCCGCAGATTGACAAACATGCCAATGAAATTGGCAGGATTGGCGAAATAGACCATTTATGGATGGAAACTAGCTGGTTGTTTGCTTGAAATGCTTTATCTCGTCATCGTTGCGCTTTCCGATAATCGCTATATACACGGTATCAGTATCAGATCTGTAGATGATTCGGTATTCGCCGATGTCCACGCGCCTGTATTTGGGGTGCCCGATCAGTTGCTTTGAATCGTGAGGTGTTGGGTTCTCCCGCAGCCCAAGCATGGTTCCAACAACTTGCCGGTACTGCTTAGGTGGCAGTCTCTTGATGAATTTCCCGGCGGCTTTTGTGATATCGAGCTTATGCATCATGATGGATACTCATCAACAGATCTTCTGACGCATCAGCACCCAAGTAGCCGTCCTCTTCGGCACGGTCTGCCTTGGACGCCCAGTACGCGTCTTCGTAGGCGAGGAACTGCTCATACATGGCACTTGAGATGAGTACTGACTTTACACGGCCTGACTTATTGACAATTACCGGATCTGTTTCAGCCACATCCATATATTTCCCGAGTCGGTTCTTGAACTCTGTCGCTGTGATATTCATCTTCGTTCCTTTCTTGTTGGTGTGGTATCGATACCGATGCCTATATTAGCTAATTTGGCTGTATTAGTCAAGGGGATTCTACGGGATCGAGTTCCAATGGGTCGCATCGGGAAGTGTGCGTCTAGTGCCGCCTGTCGATGGTTTCGTTAGTTTACAGTAGCTCTGACGAAATGAGAAACACTTTCGGGAGTGATTAGATGTCAGATAGACGCAATATAGTATTTATCTTCACCGATCAGCAGCGGGCCGATACCATGGGGTATGCGGGGGATCCGGTTGCCATTACCCCAAACACAGACCGGCTCGCGGCAGAGGGTGTCGTTTTTCGGCGATGCTGCGCTACGTCCCCTGTGTGCATGGCGACCCGGGCATCTCTTCTATCGGGAAAGCATGTCAACGATCACGGTGTGTGGGCGATGGCGGACCCGGCGCTTCGCCATGGTCCGAGTCATGTGCGCAATATCCGGGATGCCGGGTACCGCACGGCGGTTGTCGGAAAGACGCATCTGTGGTTGCACGGCAAGGGCCACACCCGGGATCATGTGGACGAAATGCACGACTATGGCTACACCGATCCCCACGAGATGACCGGTCCATCTGAATCGGCCTCTACCGATTCCCCCTATACCGATCATCTGGCGGAAAAAGGCCTGCTCGACACCCATCGGGAGTATCTTCGCACGTATCTGCGAGGACAGGCGCAAGGGGTCTCCCTGCCCTGGGAACTGCCACCCAGTCTGCTTCCCACGGAAGATCATCTGGATATGTTCATTGCCCGTAAGGCCGAAGAGTGGATCGGCGGCTATGGGGACGATCAACCCTTCTATCTGCAGGTCTGCTTCGGCGGACCCCATGATCCCTGGGATTCCCCGGCCGAATACCGAAAGATGTACAATGCCGATGAAATGCCCCTTTCCATCACGGAGCAACCCACTGGTCCCCTGTCGCCCCATGTCGAGATGCTCCTCAAGTATGCACCGGCCAAGCTCGATGGGATGAGCGAAGCGCAGAACCGGGTCATGAAGACCTACTATTACGGGAAGGTCGGCCTCATCGACGACTGTATCGGCCGAGTCTTGAAGGCCCTGGAGGGAAGAGGTCTGATGGAAAATACGTGGATCGTCTTTTCATCAGACCATGGGGAGATGCTGGGAGACCATGGTCTGATCGCAAAGAAGGTCTTCTACGAGGGGGCGCTCAATATTCCCTGTATTGTCCGGCCACCGGGAGGTATCGAAGGGTGGCAGAGCGATGGGCTCACCGATCATCTTGATATCGGCGCCACGATGCTTGACGCAGCGGACGCGGCACCGTATGAAGATAGTGATGGGCGCTCGCTGTTGCCGCTGATCGCAGCCGGACCGGATTCGCCTGAATCGCAGGTGCACAAGGAAGCTGTTCTAAGCGAGATGGGGCTTCCGCCGATGGCCTATTCGATGGTCCGAACGGATCGTTACAAGATGTCGGTGAATACCCTTACCCGGGAGCCGCTGGACCTTTACGATATGGAAGAAGATCCGAATGAACTGCACAACCGGGTGGCGGATCCTGCACTGCAGGATGTGCGTGATGCGTTGCTAAACGGGCATCTGGACCGGTTGCTCAGCAGAGCGGACCGATCTAAACTCCAAGATAACGCCAAGACGAGATGGCAAAGGAAATGATGACAACCACATCCTATATCCTACCGATTAACGCACAGAACACCGACCTGGAAGCGGTCGGCGGCAAGGGACAATCACTGGCCAAGATGGCAAATGCCGGACTCGAAGTGCCCGCAGGCTTCTGCCTGACCACCGGCGCCTATCGACAGTTTATTGAGGAGAACGACCTGCAGAGCACGATCATCGAATCGGCAAAACCGGAAATCGGTGAACTCACACTGTCGTTCGATGCCGCATCGAAGGCGATTCAGGCGCTGATCCTCCAGCCGGCGCTATCTGATGCGATCCAGGCGGAGATCCGTGCTGCATACGCTGCCCTGAGCGGGGACAATCCGGCGGTCGCCGTCCGATCCTCGGCCAATGCGGAAGATCTACCGGATATGTCTTTTGCCGGCCAGCAGGATACCTATTTGAATGTGAAAGGTGAAGATGCCCTTATCGCCGCGGTGCGTGACTGCTGGGCATCCCTTTGGACTTCCCGGGCGATAAGCTATCGTCATGAGATGGGGGTTGAGCAGGATGCCGTTGCCATGGCCGTGGTGGTTCAGCTCATGGTGCCGTCGGATATTTCCGGTATTCTGTTTACCGCCAATCCGGCCACCGGAGAGCGATCCGAGATGATCGTCAATGCCAGCTATGGCTTGGGAGAAGCGATTGTCAGCGGTGAGGTGACACCGGATACCTATATCGTGGACCGGGATTCGCTGAAAGTGAAAGAGACTGTCATCGGCGCCAAGGAGCAGAAGATCGTTTCCGATGGCGATCAGGGAACCCGGACAGAAGGCATTGCTGAAGATCAGCGAAATCAATCGTCCATGTCGGACGCTGCCCTGAAGGAGCTGGCATCCCTTGCTGTAACTGTCGAGACGCTCTTCGACAGCGTTCCTCAGGATATCGAATGGGCGGTCACCAATGGCAAGATATGGC
>JAZFSW010000524.1:0-2470 GCA_036446375.1 Desulfobacterales bacterium
AGGCGCTCGCAGAAGAAATGATGGCAATACGCCCCGATACCCCCATTATCCTCTGTACCGGCCACAGTGATCTGATCAAAGAGGACGATGCAAAGCAGATGGGCATTAAGGCTTTTGTGACGAAACCCATTTCCATGGGTGAAATAGCAGGCACGATTCGGGAGGTACTGGATACACAGGATTAGCAGCCAAAGATCGACGATGAAGGCGAGATAAAGATCACGGTACCCGACAACGGTATCGGGATGCTTGAGGCCCCTGACTTCAAAGAATCCGGTACATTCGGGCTCGAATCGGCCGTTGCCCCGGCAGAGCACCAACTCCTCGGGACAATAGATCGGGTTCCCACAGACAAAGGCACAGAATTTCAGGTACGTTTCAAAGAGACCGGATACAAAGAGAGGGTCTGAGATGGAACGGAAAAAGAAGATCTTGATTGTGGAAGATGAATCGATGGCAGGCTTTGGCTCACGGAAGACAATGAGGAGAGAGTCAGCATACAGCCCGAAAAGCAGAACGTCTTTGCGGAATGACCTATTGCTTATCAAGAAGAAGTCCAACCGGCCAATGTGTTGGCTTCTCTCTGAAATGGCTACCGTTTGGTCCCTTCCCATCCTTTTCATTGTCGCTTTCATGCTCCTTTCCGGCGGCCTATCGAGTAGCGTATGCAGCGCTACCAGCAACCCTCCGCAAGTCCGTGTCGGAACCGAACTGGACTTTCCTCCCTATGCTTTCCTTGATGAAGAAGGACAACCCGCAGGGTTCTCCATTGACCTGATCAAAGCCGTTTCAGAGACCATGGGGTTGTCAATAAAGATTTCAGCCGGCTCATGGGACAACGTGTGGAAGGCCCTGGTGGCTGGTGAGCTCCATATATTGCCGATCGTTGCAAAGCTGCCTGAACGACAAGACCTGGTTGATTTCAGCCTTCCCCACACTGAGACCTACGATACCTTCTTCGTGCGTCGGGGGGACCCTCCCATAGTGAACATCGCAGCCGCCCGGGGAATGACAATTGTGGTCATGCAGTCCGACGCCGCACATCATGGACTGCTCGCGCATAATTTTCAGGGAAATCTGATTCTTGTGGATACGATACCGGAAGGGCTGCGGCTGGTTTCGTCCGGCAAGCACAACGCCTTTCTCTGCTCGAAGCTGATTGGCACCTTGTTGATCAAGGAGCATGGATTGAGCGGCCTGGCAGCCGGGCCGATCATCCCGGACTATAAGCGTGTCTTCTCATTCGCCGTTAGAAAAGGTGATATGAACCTGATGGAAAAGTTGAATCAAGGGCTGTTGATCGTCAAGACGAACGGGGAATATGACCGGATTTACGATAAATGGCTCACTTTCGACGATCCCTGGCGGCAGATGCGGAAATATCTCTTTCCCGCCACCATCATGGTGATAGCTATTGCCCTGATTGCCGGAATCTGGATAGCAACGCTCCAACGACAAATCAAGAGCCGCAATAGCGAAATTGCCAAACGCAAACAGGCAGAGGAATCGTTGCGCCTTCAAAGCGAAATTGTAGCGAATATGTCTCAGGGCGTTTATCTCGTTCGGATCAGAGATCTTCAGATAGTCTACACAAACCCGGTATTTGAGAAGATGTTTGGCTATGACCCCGGTGAAATGCTCGGTAGGGATGTTTCAGTTGTCAATACACCCACAGACATGACGTCTCAGGAAACCGTGAATCGTATCGTAGGGATCTTGAAGGAAGACAGAACCTGGCAAGGTGAAATCCAGAATATCAAGAAGGATGGTACGCTGTTCTGGTGCTATGCGAGTGCCGTCCTATACGATCACCCTGAGTACGGTGAAATCATCATTGCCATACATACGGATATCTCCGAGCGTAGACAAGCAGAGGAACAGATCCGAACATCCTTGAAAGAAAAAGAAGTGCTTCTACGAGAGCTCTATCACAGAACCAAGAACAATATGCAGATGATCATCTCCATGCTTCACCTTCAGTCTGAAAGCATTGATGACAGAAACCTATTGGAGATATTCAAAGAAACGGAAAACAGAATAAGTGCGGGCCGGAGCCGGAGACGAATACGAGGTCGCCCGCGCGGACGGCCGGCACGTAGTTGCCTCCAGTGAAGGGAGCCGGAAGCTCCAGGCCCATCTCGTGCAGGCGGTCGGCGACGCTCACCGCTTACCTGGGCTTCTTGCCGCCGGTGTTGCCGGACGCTTTCGGCTTCGGAGGGGTCTTCTTCGCCTTCGGCGTCGCTGGTGCTTTCGCCTTCGTGGCAGGCTTTGCTTTCGCTTTGGCAGCGGGTTTCGGCCTGGCCTTGCCCTTCGCCGGCTTCTTGCCGTCATCGTCGGGCTCGGCGCCCGTGGGAAGGTCGTCGCCGGCCTCCGAGAAGTCGCGGCCCATGTCGACGATGGCGATGGCGGCAACCCGGTCGTCGTCGCCGACGTCCATCAGCTTGACGCCCTGTGTCGGCCGGCCCTGCTG
>JAZFSW010000525.1:0-5112 GCA_036446375.1 Desulfobacterales bacterium
CATCCTTAATATTGCCCCGTACTTTCTTCCGGAATTGTCGCTGTCCTTTGCTTATCGTTGCTTCCAACCTGGCAGTGATGACCGACGGCTCAACCCCTTCTGCGAATTCAAGGCTATCTGCCATCCTGGCAGATGCATTTACTATTAGGGCCATCTGAAAATTGGTTTCTTTTGGAATCCATTGCGGCTCGATGTCATGGAAGCAAACGGCCTCACAAATATCTTGAGATATATCATAATCTTCCAGTAGATATGCACCGATTTCCGCATGGTCCAGGCCGATTATTCTTTTTTCTGCCTCATGGGTAGAAATGCCTTCAGCGGCTACTAAGGCATCGATCTGTTTGCCCTCATCAATGAAATAGAAAGCAATAAGCATCTTTCCGATGTCAATCAGCATTGCCGTGGTGAATAACTCTCCGGGGTCGCCATAATCAAACATTTTACCCAGCGTTCGCGCAATAGAGCCACATAAATGGGCTCTATCATTGAATGCCCGAAAATCGAAATTGTGGATATCAGCTGCTTTTGAAAAATGATCGATCAGGATTGATGTCGTGATGACCTGTATCATCTTGCTGAAGCCAAGCACCCTCACAGCATAGTCGATGGATTTGACCTCAACCCCATAGTAGGCGGTATTGGTCGTCTGGATAAACCTGGCTGTGATCTCCGGCGAGATATTCTTGACAACCTGTTGGAAGTTGCTGTTTGGATCATTCAGCAAAGCCAGCATGTTCAGAACCGTTACATCGATAAGGGGGAGACCACTAATTTTTGATTTGATGCTCTCGATATCAGGGGTATCGGTCGCTATGGATTCCTCACCGGTCATTTAAGTACTTCCTCCTATCCGGCACATCCCGGATATTGCAGTAGCCAAAGAGTGGACTATATGGACTATGGATCATCACGCAAAAAATATGCCATGAGAGCAGGAAGGGTTATACGGAGGCTAAGCACCTGTATCTATAAAGTATAAAGCGATATGTAAATGGGGGGAATCGGGGAGGAAAGCGGAAGAATCGTCAATTCACCGGCACAAATGGGCCGTTGTTTGGGGGTTCCATCATCTTGTCATCGGAGCCAGCAATCACGCGGGAGGATCGGGTGTCATGCCTGATGCATGTATCGCCAGGGCCAACGCACCCAATACGCCTGCTCTTTTCCCCAGACCTGCGGGAACAATATAGCCGTCGATATTATCTATAATTGCAGGCGATTGAATATAATCATGCAGCATGGTGCTCACTTTTTCATGTATCAAGGGGAACAACTGTTTCTGTTCCATAACGCCGCCGCCAATAATGATGCGTTGTGGTGATACGGTGCAGATGTAATTAACCAATGCTAGAGAGATGTAATGCGCTTCCATGGTCCATGCGTCATGTGTTGCGTTCAGATCCGTGGCCGGTCTGCCCCACCGTTCTTCAACGGCCGGACCTGACGCCAGCCCTTCGAAGCAACGATTATCGTGGAACGGGCATTTGCCTTCGTATCTGTCTTCCGGGTGAAGGGGAAGGAAGATATGTCCCATCTCGGGATGTACCAGCCCATGCATGAGCTTTCCATTGACCATTCCACCGCCGCCAATGCCCGTGCCAATCGTCAGATATAGAAAATCCGATAACCCTCTGGCTTCTCCCCAATAATGCTCGCCCAGTGCAGCGGCATTTACATCCGTATCAAATCCAATGGGTATACTAAATTCATCTCGTACCGCTCCAACAAAATCTGTATGTGACCAACCCGGCTTTGGCGTAGTGGTAATATACCCGTAGCTATCTGAACGCGTGTCAAGATCAATTGGGCCGAAAGAGCCGATCCCGATGGCATGGAGCTTTGCCTTTGCATTCTGTTCTCTTAAGAATTGTACCGCATTCGGAATCGTTTTCTCAGGCGTTGTGGTATCAAATCGTTCTATAAGCAGATCATCCGGACTGCTACCGACTGCACAAACAAATTTCGTTCCACCAGCTTCTATGGCCCCATATGATCTGCCCACGCTTTCCTCCGGTAATACTGGTGGCCTTGCATGAAACTACATTTCTATCTCTCATCCCGCTTTCAGCGGGACTCACAGAGGCCACAGAGGTAACTCTTGATGGATTGCGCCTATGCGATTCAGGTGCAAATCATCGCCCTTCACCATTAATATTTAAAGTCTTTTCTTTGCGTCTTTGCGCCTTTGCGAGAGGATCCAAGCATTTCCGAGAAATGCGTTTCTTATTCAGTTTCTTTTTCGATCAGACTGGCCCTTCCGCTTTCAGCGGGACCTCTTGCTTTGGCCAGAGGCGGTGCTCATATGATGCCACCACCACTGGGGTGCAGCATCGGGTCAGACGCCTGATATGCCTACATCTCTGGTCGCTCGAATGGAACTCTGCTTTGATGAGAACCGGTTTCAGGGCATCTCGCCAGATGATATAGCCGCTTCTTATCATATGCAGATTGTCTTTATAGAAGATGTCCTTCCGGGGTCTTCCGGTGGCATCCAGCATACCGGAGGCAACATCCACGAAGGTGAGCTGCTTGTCTTTTGCGCAAGCCTCTGCGATGAGATCATTGGCCTTCATCATTTTCGGCCACAGTTTCCACCGCCTTATGCTCGGTTTAATCGCTAGAAAGTAGATGCGCGCTTCCGGAAGATGCCGGTGAATCTTGCCAACCAATGCATGAAACTTGCCGACAATTATTTCCGGGGCGATTCCCTGTGCGACATCATTGTCTCCTTCATAGATCACAACCGCGCGGGGTTTGTAGGGGATCACGATCCGATCGGCATAGTGCAGCGCATCGTTCATGTTGCTTCCGCCAAAACCCCGGGCAATGATGGTCAGAGGAGCTAGATCGTCTTCGATCTTACTATGCCACATCCTCATGCTCGAGCTGCCGATACAAACGATGGCATTCTGTGGCGGCGGCTGCTCCAGATCCCCGATTTCGAAGTTCTCAATTGCTTTTTCGAAACGCAAGGGATCACCATAGGCTTTGGCGGTGGCGACTGCCGGTTCTTGCGCAAAGCACGTCGCCTGTATGATACC
Organism: Desulfobacterales bacterium; assembly: GCA_036446375.1. Lineage (GTDB taxonomy): Bacteria > Desulfobacterota > Desulfobacteria > Desulfobacterales > JAZFSW01 > JAZFSW01. The sequence continues at coordinate 3,045 of JAZFSW010000525.1, forward strand.
AAGGAGAAGAATCTGAAGGGCTGCTACGGCTCTTGTCATTGCCATGGTTCCTTGTCTGAAGGGCCGCCCACTTTATCGCAACCGATACTCAAGGGCAATACCTGTCCAGGATCAGGCGCTTTCTTCCTGGCGCTCCTGCAGTGTCTCGATCCGATCACCGTGACCTTCACGGGTGATCTGATAGAAACTGATGCAGACCAGTGCCAGCAGGTAGAAGACCATCAGGGTGGGGCCAAAAATCACCCCGAGTCTAAAGAGCACATCTTCAGAAACCTGACCCGGTGTTGCACCGATGGGGAATTGAATCAGGTCCAGTGTGATTCCGGCGATAAAGGCGCCGACACCGGACGTCGCCTTTGCTGCAAACGTCCTTGCGGCAAAGAAGAGACCTTCCTCCCGTCGGCCGGTCTTCATCTGACTGTGCTCGACGATATCGGCCAGCATGGACGATTGTATGATACCGAACATCACGATCAGCGTTACATTGGTGATATAGTGAAAGATCATCACCGGTAGCAGATACGGACTGTCGTTTCCAGGAAACAGCCCAAATAGCCGTAGCAGAACAGGCATCGCACCGTAAAAAATAGATATGCCATAGATGCCCAGAGCGCTGGCCTTCTTGTCAAACCGTCTGGTGATGATAGGGGATAGGATAGCCGCCATGGATGCGGAAATGAACAATGAGACATTGAGCCAGCGGATGTCTGAAGAGTTGAATCCCCAGAAGTAATTGGTGATGTAAGCATCGAAATTGGTGGCCACACCGGCACCGATGGCGGCAAACAGGCCTGCCATAAACAACGAAAGAAAGTTGCGATTGGCAAGGGTGACCTTTAGATCCTTCACGATCTGCATGGGGTTGAAGGATTGCCGTTCAGGGGGCTGTTTCAGATAGGGGATGAACTTGTGCAGCCCTATCGAAGACCAGAGGATGGCAATCACGATGAGAATCGATCCGACGAGACTATAGCCGAAATAGCCCGCCGGATTGAGAACACCGTTGGCATATTCCGGGGTATCTTTCATGAACACGCCCCAGGCAAGCACCGCCATAAACAACCCACCGTACCATCCGAACATGTAACGATAGCTCAGCAACCGGGTACGTTCATCATAATCCTCGGTTAACTCCGCCACCATGCCGGTGCTGGGGATCTCATAGAGGGTGATGAGAAATCGGATGACAATCGCAGCAACGGTAAGATAGAAAAACAGCCCGTATTCAAACTGTGCGAGAAAGTCCAGGGGAGGATTCCAGAGAAGATAGTAGACGACGGCCACCGGTATTGCCGCACTGTACATGAACGGGTGCCTTCGGCCCCATCGCGAATGGGTATTGTCCGACCACCATCCAACCAGGGGATCTGAGATCGCATCGAAAATCATGGCAATCAGGATGGCAAGCCCGGCAAGAGAAGCGGTCATCCCGAGCACCTGATTATAGTAGATCATCAGGAAATAGGAGAAACCGTTATCTTTAACGCCAAAAGCAGCAGCGCCAAGACCATAGAGCCATCGGATCTTAGTTGTTATAGCGGGGGTTACAACCGGTTGAGCCTCATTGGTAGTATTCATGGTCACCTGTTCTGGTTTTAGGGTTTTCACAGCAAACGGATGCTGATTCAGTGGGGGTCAGTATGCTGATAGGCAGACGCATGTATGGGTTACTGACCGGTAATTGTGTCTACTCTCGTAAAGATCTGCTTTAGCTTTGTCACGTCTTCTTCCGGAAGCGGCGGGCGGGAAAAGGATTCTATGTTGGCCTTCAAATGGTCCGGGTTGCCGGTTCCGGATAGGATGACATGTGTTCCGGCCTCGTACCGGCAGAAACGGTATGCCGCATCGGGGATGGATTCAGCGCCTCCCTCATGAACGAGAAACCCGAGGGGATCGTCAGGATCGATATTCTCCGGTGACACCTGTTCATTGTCGATCAATTCCTTAATGACCCCATAACAGAAACGTTAAGGCCTGTCCGACCGAGTGTGGTATACTCCATAAGCGATTACTTCCACTGCATCCATTGCTTGCTTGTTGCGTGTGACCAACAGGGACATCAGCAAAA
>JAZFSW010000526.1:0-6330 GCA_036446375.1 Desulfobacterales bacterium
CTTCAACGGTACGATGTGCTCTGTATTCGGGCGTGTTTTGATAGACACCCAGGCGATCAATGTTAAAAGCGGTAACATCAACATCCGGTGTTCCATTGATTATCCAATGGGCCATGATGCGGCCAAGACCGCCACCGGCCAGAATTCCTATGGAATTTAGGCCCGCTGCGACAAAATAATGTCGCAATTCCGGAGCTTCGCCAATAATAGGTTGAAGATCCGCCGTAAAGCTTTCCGGACCACAGAAGAATTTCTTTATCCCCGCTTCCAGCGTTATTGGCACACGCGCCATCGCTTTTTCCAGGAAGGGGATCATGCGATCCCAATCAGGATTGATTTCACCAAAGGAAAAATCGTTCGGGATACTGTCAACATGCCAGGGAACACAGTCCGGCTCAAACAATCCAACCATCATCCCCCCCGTTTCTTCGCGGTAATACCCGTAGTGAGACGGATCTTCAAGAATCGGCATATCGGGAGAGATACCCTCTATTTCACCCGTAATTAAGTAGTAATGTTCTGCTGCTTGATTCGGAACATTGACACCGGACAGTTCGCCGAATTGCCTTGCCCACATGCCGGCACAATTGACGACATAATCTGCCTGGATATCACCCTGAAGCGTTTTTACACCACCAACGGCACCATTTTTCTCCAGTATTCCTGTAGCCGTTACACCTTCGATTATTTTTGCTCCCTGCTGCTGAGCGCCTCTTGCCAGAGCCATAGTGACATCTACAGGATTGACCCTCCCATCATCTTTTATATAGAAACCTGCAAGTAAATCATCAACACGGGCTAGAGGAAACAGCTCTCTAATCTCTTCAGGGGATATCTCTTGAACATCAACGCCGCAATACCTGTTGAACGTAGCAATGCGTCGATATTCTTCCAGACGATCCGCATTACTTGCTGCTTCGATAAAACCGATCGGCTTAAAGCCTGTCGAAAACCCCGTTTCTGCCTCGAGGCGGCTATAGAGATCACGCGTATATTTCCGAATTTCAGTTGCGGTTTCAGAAAGTGAACCGAAGGTCACCATCAGACCTGCTGCATGCCATGTTGTCCCGGAAGTTAATTGATCCCGTTCCAGAAGGACGATATCTTTCCAACCCATATGTGCCAGGTGATAGGCCGTAGAACAACCAATGATTCCACCACCAACAATAACCACGCGCGCACATTCAGGAACTACAACATCAGGCATATTATCCTCTCTTCTTTAGCCATCGGTTACACTTTCTACAAGTGCATCAAGATTCAGGAGTGATAAAAAAGCATATTCGAAATACGAAAGACACATGGAAACAAGCATCGCCTAGGAACGGGCTCTAAGAAACAGGAACAGTCCCATCCCGCCGCCAATGGAACAGCCAATCGGCGAGAGAATCACGGTCATAAGATCGGGGATGAAGAGTTTCGTGCCGGTAGCGACATAGCCGGTTAGGACCGTCAGCCAGGGCGTCAGCGCTGCAAGAACTGCTGCCCCTGCAAGAACCAGGATGAGCGTTGCCCGATGGATGAGTCGGTGGCGCGCTATCTGCCGGGTCACCTTCTCAACAAAGACCTCATCCTGGGGGGGCACCCGTATTTCATCAAACAAGCGATACAATTCCATGTCATCGTCATCTTTCATCGAACATCACCTTCATAATCTTTTAAGTATTCGCGCAATCGTGTGGATCCACGGGAAATATGGGATTTCACCGTTCCCAGGGGCAGGCCTGTGGCGGTACAAATCTCGCCATGGCTCATCCGCTGGCTATAGGATAGGACAATACAGAGTCGCTCGATCGGCTTAAGACGCGCCAGTGCTTTTTCCAGATCCATTTTGATCGAAGCATCACCATCATCTACCACGGGGTACGGTACCACCTCGTCTGAATTCTGAATTGCCGCGCCTGCGCGGCGAATATGTTGGAGAAAGACATTGACGGCGATCCGCCTCAGCCATCCGCCAAATGCCCCGGGTGATCGTAGCGTTCGAATCTTTCGCCACGCCCGGAGAAAAGCTTCCTGGGAAAGATCGTCTGCGAGCGACCAATCGCCACTCAATTGGCCCATCAACCCACGAATGCCCCCCTGCCGACGGCGCACGAGTTCCTCAAAGGCAGTGTCATCTCCCGACATAGCCAGGGCGACCAAGGATATTTCGGCCGCCGACACCAGTGGGTCTTTGGCAAGAGAAGGACTCACATCCGACCATTCCCGTTCTCGATGGCCTTCTCACGACGGCTCATAAACTTGCCGCATAGGATTAAACTGATGCCGATCAGCCCTACCAGTATCCCGGCACCCACCAGGGGGAAGAAGGCTTCGCGCGCAATCTGTCCGATAAAGTACCCCATTATGGGAAGCCCGATGCAGATGGCCAGGCAGATGATGCCGCTGATGTAATAGTCATCAGGATTGCCGGATTGCCGCCTTAGGAGCTTCTCGAGCAGGGCGTCATCAAGCGCAATATCTTTCTCGATGGCCAGCCGAATGGTTTTCTGCGTTTCCCTATTCCGAGCATTGGCATACCACATGCCGCCAACCACAACGCCACCGATAAATATCCAAAATGCTGCGCCGATAATCTCTGGCATCGCTGTGCCTCCTATGGAAAAAGGTTCCTATTAAGGACCTTCTCCAACTTAGTTGGAGAAGAGGGTCCAAGGATTCAAGAAAACACGCGGTCAAGTGTTTGCTTTCAAACGCCTTTATAGTCTCTAGGATCATTCAACTCTTTTGGAGATGATCCTTATTCATAGAGATGCACATGAAGTGCCGTTTGGATGCATCTGTTTCGTGGGTAGACACACAGCGCTCTATGGTTCCTGCCGATCCCCATCATTGACAGCCTTCGCGCGATGGTCCAGAAACTTGCCCAATAGGAGAAAAGTAATACCGATCAGCCCTACCAGCACACCTGCACCTACCATCGGGAAGAACGCTTCCCACGCAATCTGTCCAATAAAGTAGCCAAAAATAGGAAGACCTACAGCAACACCCAGACAGATAAATCCCGTGAGGTAATACTCATCGGGATTGGCAGGTTCTCGTGTGACAAGCTCATCGATTAAGGCGCCATCAGACGGCGAATCCCGTTGGGTAGTGGACCTCATCGAGGATCTTCTCTTCTTTTCCGCTTCTGCCACTTCTCCCGGCTCCACCGGGATTTTATACACACGGATCGGCCGGCTGATATTCTTAAGCGTGTGATCGCCTATATTCACGTACCCAAGAGCCAGTTTCGTCTCTATCTGTTCATATGCGCTTCCTGAGATGCAGATGCCCCCGGATCTGCGAGGGCCTCTATTCGAGCGGCAATATTGACACCATCCCCGTAAATTCTCTCCCCTTCTTCGATCACATCGCCGAGGTTGATTCCCATACGAAACACCATTTTACGATCGTCGGGCAAGTCCTCATTTTTGGCCTTTATGATCTTCTGAATCTCTACAGCGCACTGAGCCGCATCTACAACACTGGCGAATTCAGACAGAATATTATCACCCGGTGAGTCCACGACATGCCCATTGTATTCCTGGACAAGGGCGGAAATGGTCTCCCGATAGGATTCAAGCGTCTGAACGGTTGCAGCCTCATCGTCTCCCATCAGACGGCTGTAACCAGCAACGTCTGCACTGAGAATGGCAGATATCTTCCGTTTGACACGTTTTGTTGCCATTGAGTGACCCCTTGTGGCTGAATTCCAAAGCAAAATGCTGATAGATAGGGCAATCGCGTCTAGATGCCTGATATACCGAACATTTTCGAAGTTTTGTCAATATTCGGATCTCGGCAGGCCCCTCAGAGAAAGTGTCCACTTGTGGATGGAAACACCACGGTACGCTAGTGGTGGTTACTGAACGAGCCTGGTCTCTTCGATGTTCTCAAGCGCCACCGGCATCGACCCCATGGCACTCTCAACTTTGAGATCACCTGTAAACTTGAGTTCTCGTTTGACAAGAGCACCTTCCTTGTAGTCAAAGAACCACGTTGTCGTTCCCTTAAGGTTCCCGCTCAGGGTAAAATCAGATCCCATCTGGTTTCCTTTCCCTGTCATGGTACCGGTCATCTCTCCGGTAACCTTGATGCATTCCCGGCCATCGACAGTCTCGGGGCCCCCCAGGACATTAGCAAACTGCACGACCGTATTGATCTTCGTGTTACCATCATCTCTGGCCGTGTCACTCGTGCTGGTCCAGGTATCGCCTTGCTTTACCGGACGGGCCGGCAGATCCGGGAAAATCGTGGCAAATATTGGCTCAAGGCTGCCCTTCGTGAGAGGACTCGTTTCGTATGTTAACGCCGCAGCACCGGAAACGTCCAGTTCCTTGCCCAGCGGTGAAAGGGTCATGTCAAAGTGCTTTCCGGTGATGCCACTTGTGTCCGGAGAACGATTACCCTGGGGTCCGCTAATTTCCACGCGAAGCGTATCTACTGCAACATCGAGAACATGGCTCTCCGCATCCATTCCTTTCGAGGCCACAGTAAAACCCATATCTGTTTTCGTCTCGGTCTTCATGTGCTGCCCCATCATCTCCAAGTCCTGAATCACCGTGATGGTGTTCTGATATTGGCGGCCCCCGCCCTCTGCAGCACGGTAGGTCAGAATCAGGCCGGAGTCAGGATCTCCCCAAATCGGCTTTTGCGCCGCACACCCGAACAGGATCCATATGGATAGAAGACCCATTGCCCATGCCAGCTGTCTGTAACACCTGTGTCTGTGAATCATTTCTACCTCCTTTTTCTCAAGACGTCCGTTCTTGGTCTATCTGTATTGCCTGCATTACTGTATCTGTACTATCCGTAACCCTATGTCAATAATTCCTGGCATTCGTACACCTCCGTTACGAAGGTCTTTATCATGGAGATGCACATGAAGCGCTATTTGGATGCATCTTTTTCATTGGTAGATGAGCGGGCCAGCATTCCCCCGGCCTTCGCCAGCTGGATGACGGGGGGCTATAACCCATTATAATGTCTTGACATTGACAGTGTACGCCAGTATCTACGTCTCAAGCCTGTGAGGTCAGACCCACTGAGAAGAACCATAGGAATAGAGGCGAAGAATAATGAAAAAGGGTGGATTCTGGTTTGGAATTCTGGTTGGCGCCGTTGCCGCAACGCTATTGATCGCCGTTGCGGTCTATACCTTTCGCGGTGTGATTGCTCAAATCAATTTTGCAGGTAGACCCGACATTCCGGTTTCTCCTGCGCAGGACGCGTCAGCGGCGTCAAAACTTGCCATGGCAGAAGCCTTCCGGCTTGTGGAGGGAGATGATCGCAAGGATTTTGAATTCTTCGAACGCGGTTTTATTGCAACCCGAACGGATCCAATTATCCGAAAGGCAAATGGCGATATTGCAAGCGACCTGTCATCCTATGATTTTATTAAGGGACCGGCACCGGATACGGTGAATCCCAGTCTCTGGCGACATGCCAAGATTCTTACAAAGCACGGTCTATTCAAGCTTTCCGATGGGATATATCAGGTACGTGGTTTTGATCTATCGACCGTGTCCTTTATCGATGCCGGCATTGGATGGATTGTCGTCGATCCCCTGACAACCATAGAGTCTGCCAAAGCGGCATTTGATCTTGTCACCGAACATCTCGGTAAGAAACCGGTTGTCGCGGTCATTTATTCTCATTCCCATGTGGATCATTTCGGCGGCGTTGGCGGAATCGTATCCCGAGATGACGTTGTTTCGGGAAAAGTGTCTGTGATCGCACCGGATGGGTTCCTGGAGCATGCCATATCGGAGAATGTGATCGCCGGCCCCGCCATGTCAAGACGCGGCCGCTTTCAGTTCGGGATGACACTTCCCCGGGGGCCCCAGGGCGAAATCACCTCCGGCCTCGGACCGGGAATCCCATCCGGGACATTCTCGCTTATCGCGCCGACAGACATTATTGCAAGCACCGGTCAGGAAATGACTATCGGCAACGTTACGCTGGTTTTTCAGGTCACACCGGGAGCAGAGGCGCCGGCCGAGATGAATTTCTATCTGCCCCGATTGGGCGCCGTATTCATGGCAGAGAATGCAAACCTGACGATGCATAATCTTCTGCCCGCGCGGGGATCCCTCGTTCGTGACGCCAAAGCATGGGCGGATTATTTGACTGAATCCATTCGTCTTTTCGGCGATAAGAGCGATCTTATGTTCGCAGCACACGGCATCCCGCGTTTTGGCCGGGAAGAAATCGTTGATTTTCTGACCAAGCATCGCGATGCTTACAAATTCCTCCATGATCAAACCGTTCGGTTGATGAATGCCGGACTCACCGGTATCGAGATCTCAGAGGTATTGACACTACCGGACGTACTATCCGGACAAT
>JAZFSW010000527.1:0-7657 GCA_036446375.1 Desulfobacterales bacterium
CTCCCATGGGAATTTTGTTCGCAGGATCGAGAATATGAACCGGATCAAAGGGCAACGGAAAGAGACAGCGACAGCGTGACGGACATATTGACATTTCTACCCCAAAGACATAGGTTTCGCCACCAGGAAAACAGGATGGCCTATAAATGAAAGCACCACCATCGTTAATCGTTTTTGATATGGACGGCGTTCTTATTGATGTCTCTCGTTCGTATCGGGACGTTGTAAGACAGACGTCCCGTCGGTTTTTCGACGGCGCCACATCAGCAGAAGAGCTACCTGAGCCGTTGTTTTCTCTATCCGAGCTGGCGGCAGTGAAGCAGAGCGGGGGGCTGAACAATGATTGGGAGCTAACCCGGCTGGTTCTGAGCCTCCTCATCTCCCGTGTCAAGCTTCCCGTGTTTAAACACCATTCGGACCCATGGTCACAGTACCGGGAGCATATCGGCCGGATGGACGTTTTGGAGCTGGGTCAGCACCTGAAGACGTCGAGCCGTCCCCTTTTACAGCTTCTCGAGGAGGTGGGCAAAACCCCCCACCCTTTCGTTGACCATTTCTACCGGAAGGACATCGGCCAGGGGAACATCATCAAACAGATGTTTCAGGAAATATATCTTGGATCGGATCGCTTCGAGACCACATATCCTGTTCCTGTAGAAATGCGCCGGAATTCGGGATATATCACACGGGAGACGCTCCTTATCGATCGGTCGACACTCGAGGAATTGTCAAAGCAACATACCCTTGCCATCGCCACGGGGCGACCCCGTGCCGAAGCGGACTATCCGTTGGATCACTTCGGTCTGAGACCCTATTTTTCGGTGGTTCTTACCCTCGACGATTGTGTCAGGGAAGAACGCCGGCGGCAGAATGCAGCTGGCGATCCACCTGTGTCCCTGAGCAAGCCCCATCCCTATATGCTCGAAGCGGCGTTCGCCAGGGCCGGAGGAAAAAAACAACGATCGTATTACATCGGCGATATGCCCGACGATATGATCGCCGCCTCAAGGGCGAACCCACCCTACAGGGGCATCGGTCTCTTGCTGTCTGCTCCGGATAAAGCCGGTCTAAGGCAAGACCTGTTGCGGGCGGGAGCCGACTATATCATTGATGGATTTGACGAAGTGAATGCTCTGCTTGCTGCCGACTGAACCGGGAGCAGAACAGCCTTCGATCGTGACACGCAAGCTAATCGTCTTCGTAACTAAGCCCTTCCCAGCAGGAAGGGGTGTCTAAACGCGCATCAATATTAACACCAAAAAAATCGGCAAGAGGTGCAAAAACTGCCGGGGAACCCGCGTGCACCGTTCGGGCAGTTTCCAGGACAACATCCAGACCTTTTCGGGTCATTTTCCCCATCGGCTTTCGACAGCCACCAGCGGGCATTCCGAGAATGGCAATAAGGGTCTTGATCGCCAACGGGTTCCTCGCCCGACAGGGCGTATCGCCGAAAGGTGTGGATTCCGTTGTTGTTACCGTAACCAGGTCAAACAGGGGCTCAATCTGAGACACCACCGCCCGGGCTTGTTTCTCGTCTCCTTTTTCGAGGAGCCGGACCATGTCGGCAATGGCGCGGGGAACGACATTTGAAATCACGGAGATCACGCCGGCGGCGTTTATCTTTGGATCGGTCATCATTTGAACCGTTACCGAGTCATCCCCCGACATGATGCTGAAATCCGCACCGCAGCACTCACGTGTCCGGCGCATGTTTTCAAAATTTCCGGTGGCTTCTTTCACCGTTCCGACATTCCTGTGATTTTGACTCAGAATCGCCAGATCTTCGGGAAGCAGTTGGGCACCCGTTCTGCCGGGAATGACATAGGGGATGATGTCAAGGTCTGGAAAGGCAGTGGCCACCGGTTCAACATATTCTTTTCTAATTTCAAGAGAACTTGGCCCGTTATAGTAAGGATCCACCAGCAATACGCCGCTCACGCCCACATCAACCGCGTGCGTTGTGGCAGCAATCGTTTCTGCGGTATTATTGCTACCCGTGCCCGCGATGCAAAGAACCCTGTCCCTGGTTCTCGCCGCAACGAGCTCAACAACCTTGTTGTGCTCTTCCCAGGTCAAAGTGGGGCTCTCACCGGTTGTTCCCACGGCAAGGACCCCGGTTATGCCATTTTCAACCTGGAAATCAACAAGCTGGCCCAGGCCTTCGTAATCAACCGCCGCGCCCTCAAACGGTGTTATTATCGCAGTATAACTTCCTGAGATCATCTCATCTCCTCGTCTTGCCATCGGTTGGCGGTTCTTCTTAGGGGCCACGGACCCAAGGGAAAAATGACAAACCACCACAAAAGCATTCTGTCATCAGCCCATTGCTCTGGGGACGGTTCTGTCGATTATATACCTGAAGAAAAAGCAGATGTAAATCCCAAAGGTCTTCTCGGAAAGAGGCCCAAATCACCAGGAAGCGGCTACGGGAGAAACGGCTATCGGCGCTTGCTTAGAAGTATTGTGCGGCGTTCGACTCTGGAATAAAAAGTTCTTTGGGGGCAGTGGGAGCCGGAACAAACAGAGGCTCAGGTCTCGTCCGGTTCTTCCTCCGGGGTCTTTTTTCCGAACAGCCGGGCACCGAGAATGCTCAGCTCATAGAGCCCCATCAGGGGAATCGCCATCAGGACCTGTGTGACCACATCCGGGGGGGTTAGTATGGCAGCGCCGACAAAAAAAAGCAGCAGGGCATATTTCCTGTTCTTCTTCAGAAAGTCCACGGAAACAATGCCAAGCTTTGCCAGAAACGTGAGGACAATCGGAAGTTCAAAGGCAAGACCAAAGGCAAGGAGGAGTTTTGAGGAGAAACTCAGATATTCCCGCATCGAGGGCAGCGCCTGTATTCTATCTGTTGCAAAGCCCAGAAAGAACTTGAATCCCAGCGGAAAAACGACAAAATAGCCGAAAAGGGCCCCGCCGGCAAAGAACAGGGAAGAAAGGAAGACAACCGGGAAGATAAGCCGGCGCTCTTTGTCATATAAGCCCGGAACCACAAACATCCAGAACTGATAGAGAATTACCGGTGTTGCCAATAGGATCCCGGCAAGCAACGAAACTTTCAGGTAGGCGAAAAACGCCTCGGGAAGACCGGTGAAAATCAGCTTATCACCGGCACCCATTGCTGCGATCAGCGGGCGGGTAAGGATCTGAAAAAGCTTCTCCTTGAAACCATAAGAAAGGACAAAGCCAATTCCAACGGCAGCAAAAGCGGTGATGAGACGGCTCCGGAGCTCTTCCAGGTGTGCAGTAAATGGGATCTTTTCATCTTCAGGCATCTTTTATCGATCCCGCAGAGCCGTTCCGGTCCGGCGTGCCATTGTCTTTACTATCGGAGGAACGTGTGTCGATGGCAGAAGGCGGTGTGGGTGTATCAGGGGCAATCGGAGATAGGGTCTCGGCTTCCTTTGAGAGGACCTTTCCGGCGTCTTCCGTGGGAGAAACACTGTCGGCAACCCCTTCCGATGTTGAGTCTTCGGCAAGAGGCGTTCGGTCTGCCATCACGGCAACATCAGGCCTCAACGTGTCAAAAGAAGAACGGACACTTTCAAGTTCGTCATCGATGTCTATTGAGTCTTTCAACTCTCGCGTTGCCTTCTTAAACTCCCCGAGAGCGCGTCCCAAAGACCTAGCCAGGTCCGGCAGCTTCTTTGGACCAATGACAATAAGCGCAACGGCCAGGATAAGAATCATTTCGGGCATCCCGATGCCAAACATAAAAAACTCCCGTGCAACCCATTAAACCAACCGTAAGTAAGTGTATCCCACCGAAACAGCGTCATTCTTAGTACTTGTTTTATCCCCAAGAGTCAAGATCAACACCACCGCCGAGAGCTAAAGGCCGGCCGGTTTCAGAACAAGGAAATATACGCTCCCCTCATGTTGCATGTGACCAGCGGCAATGACAGCGTAGGGACCATCTCCCCAGAAAAGATCGGCACGACCCGGCCCCCGAATGGCACCTCCCGTGTCCTGGTTCAATACAAACCGATACAGCTCTGACCATTGACGGATCCGGCCGTCGCCGTTGATTAACGGTTTCTGGGTTTCGACAAAAGCCAGGGCTGCCAAAGGAAATATCCGTCTGTCCAGGGCCAGGGAGCGGCCCGGCGTAAGCCGAACACCGAGATACCCCAGAGGGCCGTCTTCTTCGATTTTAAAGAAGACATAACTGGGGTTGTAGGAGAAAATTCTCTTAACCTCCTCGGGATGCTGAACCAGATACGCTCTTATGCTTTGCATCGACATCCGGTCTTTGGGAATCTTGCCCTCCTCGAGAAGTAGTTTGCCGATGCTTCGATAGGGTCGACCATTGGTCGTATGATAGTGAACGTTAATTGGATCCGCCTCATTGACAAAGATCTTTCCTGAGCCCTGAATCTGAAGAAAAAAAAGATCGATCGGATCTTTGACCCACGCCAAGACCTTGGCCTTGCCGACCAAAGAGCCCTCATAGTCAATCTGATGCCGGTCATCGTAGGGGACCATTTGCCGATTTCTGACTCGCCCAATCAGGCGCTTTCCTTTGAAGTCAGAGGAAAAAAGGGAAAGATCGATTGTGGTCAGATCCGTGGGGCGGGAATACACCGGGTAGTTGAAGCCATCGCTTTGCGTCAGGCGGCCCTCCAGATACGGTTCATAGTAACCGGTAAAAAGGACCCTACCCTTTCCATTGCTACCGACGGACCGATAGACCTGATAGTTGGCGGCAAGAAAGCGATTCAGTTCCAATGGGGGGGGGCGCTGGTCAATGAAATCGCGGAAACGTTCCAGAGACGCGATCATATGTGCGGCGCTGTAACGATCTTCTCCGAAAACATATGTTGTTTCGGCCGGTCGTTTTCTTAGATATTGCAGGCTTTTTTCAATGCCGTTGGCCAACCCGTCATAATTCATATCATCGGAGAAAAACGGTCTTTCCGGTGAAGACACCTTCACCAGAGCGGCGGCGGGCTCCGATGGGGGTTTTGTGATCCATCGGGCACAACCGGAAACAAACACAAGGCAGAGTGCAGCAAAGAGCAGTGGTTTGTTGATACGATCAGGGGTCACTACCCGTCCTTTCCAATGCTATGGTGGTGCCGAGGGGTGAGCACGTCACGAGCCTCTCTTAAAGGTGCCGCTTTTCCCACCGGACTTTTCGAGAAGGCATATATCGGAGATCGTCATCGCTTTATCGTAGGATTTGCACATGTCGTAAATTGTTAGTGCTGCAACCGATACGGCCGTCAGCGCTTCCATTTCTACACCGGTCTGTCCCAAGGTCCGCACGGTGGCTTCGATTCGGATCGACGCCGAAGGAGCTTCCGGATAAAAGTCGATCTGGATATGGGTTATATTCAACGGGTGGCACATGGGAATGAGCGCCGAGGTGTTCTTGGCAGCCATCGTGCCGGCAATACGTGCCGTTTCGAGTACGTTTCCCTTCTTGACGGTATGTTGGCGGATTTTGTCAAAGGTTTCCGGACCCATGCCGATCTTGCCCTGGGCAACCGCAGTCCGCAAACTTACCCCCTTGTCTGTAACATCGACCATCCGCACATGACCCTGTTCGTCAATATGTGTAAAACTAGACATGAGATACCCTCTTGGAATGTCACAAAATGTTCACTGCGATCGTTTCGGCTCGGGCCAGATCCTCCGGGCTGTTGATGTTGAAGAAAGAAATGAGTTCCGGGTCTTTTTCCCGGGCGCAAGATTCCGGAAACGTCTTGACCTTTACCTGTTCGAAGAAACGTTGCACCTTGAGCATGGGTTGAAGCGATCGTCGGTGTTGCGGTTTTGGTTTCTGCTGGGCCAGGTGTCGCTCCAGGAGCGAAAGGCAGCGTTTAGAATAAACAGCAAAAAGAGGTTGGAGCCCCCCATTCGTTTCAGGAATGATCGCATCGGTCTGAGGGTCAATGACATCGACAAGCGCTTCGATCAGCGATTTGTTGATAAAAGGGGTGTCGCAGGCGCCAAAGAAAGCATACGGGGCACGGGAATGAAACAGGCCGGCATGAATGCCGGTGAGCGGGCTTCGAACCGGGAAAAGGTCGGTGACGATGTTCATATCCCATTCCAGATAGGATGCCGGATCATTGGTTACGAGAATGACCTCCGCAAACACCTGGGAATACACCTCAATGATCCGGTCAAGGATCCGTTTCCCTCCCACGGAAAGCAGCGCCTTTGTCTTACCCGAAAAGCGAAGATTCAAACCGCCGGCTAAAATCACACCGCTGCAGGGATACGTCATGATCTTACACGCTTTCTTGTTGCCCTTGTGTGTGGCTGCAGATGCACCATGGCATATGACAACCGATTCGGAAACCCGTAAGATAAAGCATCAGAGTACTAGCAAAGAACAGAGGGTATAATCAAGGCAAATCCGGCGGAAACGATATAAGCTCTTGATATAGTCTCGGTGCATGATATAGGACAAAGGACTCGTCAGTTAAGATTCCATACCGACACGATCGGGTTTAGGACGACTAGCAAGAGTTCAAACAGCAAGGCACGACCATCCGCCCACGCGTGTGGAGCAAGGTTTCAGGGAGAAGAAAATGGCCACAACACAAACCATTCTCGACGATACCGATATCGAACGAATCCTAAGAAGAATCTCACATGAAATACTCGAAACCCATCGGGGCGCCAAGGATCTTTCCCTCATCGGCATTCATACGCGGGGGGTTTATATTGCCAGGCGTATCCAATCCCGGCTGCAGGAAATTGAAGGGGTAGACATCCCGACAGGAGAAATGGACATTACTCTTTATCGGGACGATTGGACGCGGATCAGCCAGCATCCCGTTGTTAAGGCAACCAACATTTCTTTTTCCGTTGATGGCCGGCAGATCATTCTTGTAGACGATGTTCTATACACCGGTCGTACCACGCGAGCCGCCCTTGACGCCTTGGTGGACTTTGGTAGACCGGATCGGATCGAGTTGGCCGTACTGGTTGACCGTGGGCTCCGGGAACTCCCCATTCAGGCCAATTATGTAGGAAAAGTCATCGAGACCCGCCGATCTGAAACGGTGAACGTGTCCCTGTCCGAATATGATGATAGAGACAGCGTTGTTCTGACGGGGAAACCAGACGCCGCACGGTGAAATCCGCCGAGACCTAACGACAGAAGAGACGGAAAGACCGATGAGCACGAAAGAACACAAGGCCAGCGCACCACGGCACGTAACGCTGGGCATCATTACGGTTTCTACGACCCGGTCGCTGGCAGAGGATCAGAGTGGGCGGTGGATTCGAAATGCGGTCGGGAAAGAGGGGCATACCGTTGTCTGTCATGATGTGGTTTCAGATGATATTGACAGGATAACACGCATGGTTCTAGCGGTTATCGAGGATCCTGCACCCCAGGCGATCCTTCTGACAGGAGGGACGGGTATCAGCGAAAAAGACGTGACCATAGAATCGATTCGACCATTGCTTGATAAGGAGCTCACAGCTTTTGGCGCGCTGTTTGCTCAGCTAAGCTATGAGGAGATCGGTTCTGCGGCCCTGTTGTCCCGCGCCATGGCAGGGCTGATCGGAAACACCATACTCTTCTGTATGCCGGGGAGCCTTAAGGCATGCCAACTGGCCTGCAATGCCCTCATTTTGCCCGAGTTGGGGCACCTGGTAAGACATATCCTCAAAGGGTGATGGCGTCGTAAAAAGT
>JAZFSW010000528.1:0-4018 GCA_036446375.1 Desulfobacterales bacterium
CTCACCGTCCTGGCCGGCTGGTCCGGGGTTGAGAATGCAACACCAACCACCGTGTTGTCCTATTACAGCTTCGGGATCCTGATACTGCTTCCCCTTGCCGGCTTTCTGGTGCTGTTTTTTGTACCTGAGGTCCGGGCGCTACCATCCCAGAACCAGGTTCGCCTGGGCAAATCGCTGAAACTGATCTTTCGTAACGGGCTATTCAGAAGAATCATCACGATTGAAGTGCTGATCGTCTGTGGTGAAAACTTCCGCAATGCACTGTCTCTTTTCTTCATGCAGGACTATATCGGGGTGCGTTTTGCCGGGGAGATGTATGTCGTCTATTTCACCGTGGGTTTGTTTGCAATTACCTTCTGGGATTTTCTGGCCCGACGGTTGGGTAAGCACCGGTCCCTTGCGGCGGCCATGGTCTTTGTCGGCATTGTCAGCATCTGGATCTTTATGTTGGACTATGGCGATACCGGGGCATTCTACATCTTGTTTGCGCTGAAGGGATTCTGCTTTGGCGCCTTTGCCTATCTGCCCCGTGCGATGGTGGCTGACGTGGTGGATATTGACACCGGTCGGTCCGGAGATGCCCGCCCGGCAAGCTATTTTGCGATTCTTGGCATCATGACCAAACTCGGGGCTTCACTGGGTGCGTTGTCCTTGCCGATACTTTCACTGGTGGGGTATGAGGCCCTCCGGGGTGCGCAAGCGCAGAACGGGCCCACGGAAATCCTCTGGCTTGGCATACTCTATGCCATCGTCCCGACCGTTTTGTTTGCGTTTGCATTCTACCTGTCATGGACGTGGCCGTTGACCGGTGAAAGGCATGCCAGGATACAGCGTCTTCTCGAGAGGCGAAACGCCCGGTTGATTGCGAGGGCGGAGGGGAAGGGATGAGGGGAAGGGATGAGGGTGAGGGATCGGTCGTCGCCTTCGGCTATGACCCGACAGGTAAGGCATCGGTCGTCGCCTTTGGCTATGCCCGACAGGTAAGGGATTGGGCATGAGGGAAGTGGAGTGTTGAATGAGTGTTATTGATTTTGAGATTTTAAGTAGGAAGCCCTATGCAGAGGGGGAATCTTTTGGGACGACGGGGGCTTATGAACAGATCGATGGCAAGGTGACCTTTGCTGTTGATCCGCTTCATCCGGCAAATGAGGGGATTGTCGATCTTCAGCTGGCGCCCCCAGATGAAAAGGGACGGGTGCGATTCGTTTCTGATATTTCCATTCTCGCGCCGCTGGACCTGAAGAAGGGGAGCGATAAACTGCTTGTGGATAGTCCCAATCGGGGGGGGTGTCTGGCTTCTTCAACGTTTAACCGGAACCTCGTGCTCCTGCCCGAAGATCGCCTGAAACCGGGAGATGGCTGGCTCTTGAGAAGCGGCTATACCGTGGCTGCTATCGGATGGCAGTGGGATCTCACCTTTGAGGGGAGCCTGTCTCTTGAAGCACCCGAGGCGCGTGTGGACGATAGACCAGTGAAGGGCCAGGCGATTCTGGAGTATCGTCCCGGTGGTGACGGGCAGTACTGGGGGATACGTCCTGTGGGGCAGAAGGAGCCGGTGTATCCGGTTTTTGACCTGGACTCGGATGAGAACTGTCTCTATGTCAGGGACTATGAAGATGGCCCTGTCCAACTGATTCCCTTTTCCAGGTGGCGATTTGGCAAGAAATCCGGGGATGATATCCTTCCCGATCCCAATTATATTTACCTGGAAGATGGATTCAAAAAGGGGAAGATCTATCATATCACCTATACCACAGAGGGTGCGCCTGTTGTGGGTGTGGGTCTTTTGGCCGTTCGTGAGATCGCAACATTTCTTCGCCATAGGGACCCTCTGAGCCCCCTGTCTGCAGGTTACAATCATGTGTATGGTTTCGGTGTGTCTCAAACTGGACGGCTCCTCAGACATTTTCTCCACCTGGGACTAAACAGGGATGAAAGCGGGAGAGTTGCCTATGATGGGCTATTGATCCACATCGCCGGGGGACAACGCGGAGATTTCAATCACCGGTTTGCCGAACCCGGTCAACTGCTTACCCCCAGCTTTGGCCAGCAATTCCCCTTTGCTGCGACCCAGACAGAAGATCCCTTCAGTGAAGTCCGGGACAACCTTATCGGAAAACTGGAACAGATCGATGCTGTTCCCAAGGTATTCATGATCAATACGTCCTGGGAGTATTGGCGGGGGGATGCCTCCCTTGCCCATACCCAACCGGATGGAAGTGCAGATCTACCGGAACATGCCCGGATTCGGACCTACCATATTGCCGGAACCCACCACCTGGGTGGCATCCTGATCAAAGGAAAGCAGATATTTGAACTGCCCATGATGGGGATCCAGACCGTCCAAGGTCTCAACGTGGTTGGGTTTGCCCCCCTGGTTCGGGCAGCCCTGTCTAATCTGGATCAGTGGGTAAGCGAGGGGGTGGATCCACCCCTGTCCAGGTATCCGGAACTGAGCAAGGAAACGGCTGTCACCAGAAAGCAGGTACTTGAGCAATTCAAGAAACTAAGAAGTGTCCCATTGCTTGATCCGGGTAAGCTGTCCGTCCTGCGGCGACTGGACCTGGGACCGGAAGCGGCCGGGGGTGTTGGCAGATTTCCAGCAAAGGAGCTTGAGGCATACCCGTGTTTCGTGTCTGCTATTGATGATGATTTCAACGAGGTGGCCGGTATCCGAATGCCGGATATCAGTGTTCCCGTGGGTAGTCATACCGGATGGAACGCGAGAAGCGCTGACATGGGTGCGCCGGATCTTGCAGCAGGTTTTCTGGGCTTTACGCTCTTTTTTCCCAGAAACAGAGCGGAGCGAGAGGATTCGAGGGACCCCCGGATGTCTATCGAAGAACGGTATCAAGATAGGGATGACTATCTGCGTAGGGTAGGGCAGGCGACCGATGAACTAATAGCAGATAGATACGTATTGGTAGCAGATAGGCAATGGGTTGTCGACGCCTGTGCCACGCGGTATGATGCAGCTATGGCCGTTTCGCCTTCGGATTAGAATACTTTGTGAGCAATACTGACAATCTCGTAAAAAGTATAACCGATGGCTAAGTAGAAATCTTCATATACAAGGCATAGCGGTTGGCCAGGCTTTCGGGGCTGTATCTCATACATGTAGTATGTCGAACGTCTGGTCAACCGCTATAACGCAGTAGATGGAGACTTTTTACGACGCCATCAATACTGATACTTAGCTCAACTTTCGGGTTTCGCGACAGTATGAATCCCGAAAGTTGAGTGCTTGAGAAAGAAAGGAGGACCTATGAGAAGAACGGCATGGCTGATTATCGCAGTAGTTTTCACGTGGTCTCTTTCTGGTTGTACCACGACCCGTTCCATGCAAGGCAGCGGCTGGGCGGGGCGGACCATCACATTCAAGACATCGGAGCTTGCACCGGCACAGTTCGACGGGTGGACCTTTTTCTGGTGGGATCCATCGGTCAAGGATTCTGAGACAGAGCTACAGTATGTTGTTCTTCTACCGGACGGCAAGGAACACTTTGTTTCCGAGGACCTGCCGGTAGAGGCAGGCAGTGAGGCCCGTTCGGATTTTGCTGATGGGATTGCCGGTGGTGATCCTCGGCCTTTTCAGGGAAAACACATCCGTATCCGGTTCCACTCATCCAAAGGCCAAATGAGGTTTTCCCGTTCCGCCGACTACCATTATGCTTTCTACAGAAAAGACAAAGATGGCAACGTAGACTGGCAGGAGCCTTTTAAAGAGATCCCTGCTGTACGGCAGTAGCGCTCGGGTTCCATGTTAGAGCTTACGGATGGATCTGAAGATGATAGGATCGAGCTGATCGTCGGGGTCATGTGATTCTGGCTATGCCGGTGCCGGATGATGCGGACAGTTCTAAGTGAACTAAAGTGCACTAAAGTGAGCTAAAGTTGAGGATTGCGCTTTCAGCGCAGGGCATTTGTATGATTTGAGACCTTTGAAAAACAGCGCATTTTGAAAGAATTGGAATTGTAATCTACTGATATTACAATTCAGCAAGTTTGCTGTGAGGAG
>JAZFSW010000529.1:0-3604 GCA_036446375.1 Desulfobacterales bacterium
GAGGGCGCAGAGATAACTCTTGATGGATTGCACCTATGCGACTCAGGTGCAAATCATCACTCTTTACCATTAATATTAAGAAAGAAGTCATTCCGA
This sequence comes from Desulfobacterales bacterium, assembly GCA_036446375.1. Taxonomy (GTDB): domain Bacteria; phylum Desulfobacterota; class Desulfobacteria; order Desulfobacterales; family JAZFSW01; genus JAZFSW01. The sequence continues at coordinate 97 of JAZFSW010000529.1, forward strand.
AACGAGAATTGACTGGTCTATTGCTTTTCTCTGTGTGCTCTGCCCTTCGACGCTGCTCAGGGCCGTGAGCCTGTCGAACGGCGGCTCTGCGGTGAAATGTCTCGGAGCCGATTGGAGCGCGGTTGGACCTGGATTCTGACAATGAGGCCCAATGGCACACCGATTACCCATTTACCAGCTTATCTTTGCCTTTCTGTGCATATTCGTTATCGATCCGGTGTATGCGCGTCCCCCCAGCCATGGTCTGGCCTATTTCGGTAATCTCAGGTACGCCAGAGATTTCCCCCATTTTGACTATGCCAATCCCGATGCCCCGAAAGGGGGTAGAATGAGGGCTGCCGAGATAGGCACATTCAACAATCTGCACCCCTTTGTAAGCAAAGGAATTCCGGCCGCAGGAATCGCTATCATCTACGATCCTCTTATGAAAGAATCCCTGGATGAACTCCGATCTGTCTATGCCAACCTGGCGGAAAGTGCGGAACTGGCCGATGATTACAGTTCAGTTGCCTTCACACTCCGGGAGGGGGCGTACTGGCATGATGGCATGCCCATTACCGTTGAGGATGTCATCTGGACGTTTAACACGATAAAGGAAAAGGCTTCTGTGGGTTGGAAGAGCGCTTACAAAGATGTTTTGAGTGTAGAAGCAGCCGGGCCCCGGACCGTCCGGTTTTCTCTGAGAAAAAGTGCATCCCAAACCCCCCAGCTGGCGCTTCACATCGCGGCCTTCAGACCCCTGCCGAAGCACTATTGGAAAGATAAAGATTTTGGTGTCACCACCTTGGATCCTCCCCTGGGTAGCGGACCCTATCGTGTGAAGACGGTAGATGTGGGGCATAGGATTGTCTATGAACGGGTTGAAAACTATTGGGGCAAGGATGTGAGCACCAATGTGGGTCATAACAATTTCGATGAGATTGAATTCAATTATTTTCTTGATAAGAATCTGGTGATTCAGGCTCTCAAATCGGGACTTATCGATTACAAGAACGAACCCAATGCGGAAGACTTCGCGACAGCCTATGATTTCTGGGGCTTGCGCGAAGGGTTTTTCATCAAAGAAATGCTGCAGCTCAATCTGACCTACGGGATGGATTGGGGGATCGTGTTTAACACGCGCATAGAAAAACTTGGCGATGTCCGGGTCAGAGAAGCCCTTGCGCTGGCATATAATTTCGAGTGGGCCAACCGGGTCCTCTGGCACGACTTTAAGAAACGCAATATCAGCTATTTTATTCAGTCGGGTCTTGCTGCCGAGGGCCTGCCGTCGGCTGAGGAACTGGTATTGCTGGAACCCTTTCGGGATCAGGTACCGGAGCGCGTTTTCACCCACGCTTTTACACTGCCGGAAAACGACCCCTACGGCCGTAACCGGGGTACATTGCTCCAGGCCAATGCCCTTCTGGAATCGGCCGGGTGGGTTGTCAAGGATTCTGTGCGGGTGAACCGCAACACCGGAGAACCCTTTTCCCTGGAGTTTATCACCAGTTCGGTGGCAGAGCTGCGAATGCTTTCCCCCTATGCAGAAAACCTTAAGCGTCTGGGGATTGACTCAAGGCTCCGGAGGCTGGACGCCAATCTGATGACCAACCGCGTGCGGCAATTTGACTTTGAAGCGATGGTGAAACAGATATGGCTGAATAACATACCCTATGCCTATGCGATCCGCAGCCATTTTCAGTCCGATAATGCGGACCGGCCGAATATGTGGAACTATGCAGGAATTAAGGACCCGGTTGTCGATTACCTCATTGATAAGGTCGTCTATGCAAGTAGCGAAGCGGAGATGAATACGGCCGGACGCGCGCTGGACCGGGTACTTCTGTGGAGTTTCTATCTGGTTCCCGGTGGGTACCCCGGGGGAAGGAAGTTTGTCTATTGGGATCGGTTCGGTTCTTCCCGGCCCGAGAAAATGAAATCCAATGGGTGGCCTCTGTTGTGGTGGCTGGACAAAGAAAAGAACGCCCGAACCGATGCTGCCATTGCTGCCTTCAGGAAGAAGTCAGCCGAACCGAAGAAGGCGCCAAGTAAGCGGAGTGTTGATTCGGCAGACTAGCAAGTGATAGGATGTGCCAATAGGTTTGATAGTGAATATACGATAAGGAGAAAAGATGACACAAGTTGATATCCCCCGGCCGGAATATCCTCGGCCGCAGTTTGAAAGAGAAGATTGGGTGAATCTCAACGGTCAATGGACGTTTGCCTTCGATCCGGGAAAGTCCGGTATGGATGCAGGCAGACGCTTGTTTCGAAGCGAAGGGTTCGATGATGAGATCACGGTTCCCTTCTGCCCGGAATGCCCCTTGTCCGGGGTGGGACATGTCGATTTCATCGAAGCCATGTGGTACCACCGAACCATCGCCATACCGGAAAACTGGATAGATAAGCGGATCCTTCTTCACTTTGGTGCCGTGGATTATGAAAGTGAGCTCTTCATTGATGGTGTGTCCGTCGGAACGCACTTCGGGGGAACCGTTTCTTTCAGCCATGATATCACGGCCTATGTTCGTGCGGGGGAATCTCACAATCTGGTGCTTCGGGTTTTCGACGATGTCCGAAGCGGCACCCAGCCCGGGGGGAAACAGAACACACACTACAGGCCATGGAGAGCACGCTACAGCAGAACCACCGGAATCTGGCAGACCGTGTGGATGGAAGCGGCTGATCCCTGTGGCCTTAAGGATATTCATATCGTCCCGGATCTGGACAGCGGACGGTTCATAGTAACGCCTACATTTCATGACCTTAAACAGGGTCTCAGCTTGAAGGTGACCCTGAAAGCAGGAGAAATCATCGTTGCAGAAGGTGCCTGCGCTGCGGTTCAAAATGGTGCGCTGGTCCTTGAGCTGGAAGATCCCAGGCCCTGGTCGCCGGATGATCCGTTTCTCTATGGCATGATCTTGGATGTCACAGACAGCGCAGGTCGCCTGCTGGATTCAGTAACGAGCTATGCCGGGCTTCGCAAGGTTCATATCGAAGGCAACCAGGTCTTTCTCAATAACCGGCCACTCTACCAGCGGCTTGTATTGGATCAGGGCTTCTACCCGGAAGGCACCTGGACAGCGCCCTCGGATGGCGCGCTGAAAAGAGACATCGAGCTGTCCATGGCCGCCGGTTTCAACGGTGCCCGTCTCCACCAGAAGGTATTCGAAGAGCGGTTCCACTACTGGGCTGACAGATTGGGATACCTGACCTGGGGAGAATCTTCAAGCTGGGGGTGTGATGTCAACAATCCGGTTGCCGCCCGCAACTTTCTTACGGAATGGGGCAATATTGTCGTTCGGGATAGAAACCACCCTTCGATTATTGCCTGGACGCCCTTTAATGAAACATGGTCCATGACGGATAAAAAGCAGCATCACAGGCTCCATCGGGACGGCTACGACCTGTGCAAATTGCTGGATCCCACACGGCCGGTGAATGAAACCAGTGGCTTTATCCATGTTAAGACAGACCTCTGGACGGTCCACACCTACGAGCAGGATCCGGAAGCGCTCTCCCGCCA